>NZ_QKTC01000016.1:0-130396 GCF_003234435.1 Curtobacterium sp. MCLR17_044
AGATGTGTATAAGAGACAGCCGCCCTACGGCGAGACGGACAGCACGATGAACGCGGCGAAGATCACCAGGTGCACCCCACCCTGCAGCCGCGTGGCACGACCGGGCAGCACGGTGAGCACCGCCGCGACGATCGTCAGCGCGAGCAACACGATCTGCGACGGCCCGAGCCCGAGCAGCAGCGTCCCCGGCATGAACAGCGACGCGACCGCGATCGACGGGATCGTCAGACCGATCGACGCCATCGCGGACCCCATCGCCAGGTTCAGGCTCGTCTGGATCCGGTTCCGTGCGGCGGCCTTCGACGCTGCGATGCCCTCCGGCAGCAGGATGAGCAGCGCGATCACGACACCGACGAAGGACGGCGGGAACCCGACGGCGGCGACCCCGGCCTCGATCGCGGGCGACTCCACCTTGGCGAGCCCGACCACGGCGACGAGCGCGACGACGAGCAGCCCGAGCGACACCATCGTGGTGCGACCGGACGGGCGTGCGGCGTGGGCGTCCTCGGACTCGACGAGCACCCCGCCGGCACGGTTGACCGGCAGGAAGAAGTCGCGGTGCGCCACGGTCTGCGTGACGACGAACAGCCCGTAGAGCACCAGTGACGCGATCGCGACGAACACGAGCTGCGTCCCCGTGAAGGACGCGTCGTCGGTGCCGGTGGTGAAGGTCGGCAGCACCAGGGTCAGCACGGCGAGCGCGGCCACCGTCATGGTCGCGGCGCTGGCGCCCTCCTGGTTGAAGCGCACGGTGTTGTGCCGCAGGGTGCCGATCAGGATCGCGAGGCCGACCAGTCCGTTCATCGTGATCATCACCGCCGAGAACACCGTGTCGCGCGCCAGGGTCTCGGCCTGCGCACCGCCCGAGCTCGACAGCGAGATGATGAGCGCGACCTCGATGATCGTCACGGCGACGGCCAGCACGAGCGAGCCGAAGGGTTCCCCCACGCGGTGCGCGACGACCTCGGCGTGGTGGACGGCTGCGAGCACCGTGACCGCGAGCACGACCGCGACGACGACCACCACGGCGGTGCCGAGCCCGTAGCGGCCGTACGAGAACGCGAGCACGACGGCCGCCAGGATCGGCGTGGCCACGGGCCACACCTTGGGGAACCAGGAGGTCATCGGACCATTGTCTCAACCACGGGGCGCGTAGACCGCCACCTCGGCCGCGGGGACGTCGATGCGCACCGCGTCGCCGGGGGCGATCCCGAGCGCGGTCAGCCGCGCGAGCGTCAGGTCCGCCACCAGGTCACCGGCCCGCACCCGCACCAGTCCGTCGCGCGGTTCGAGCGACGAGACGGTGCGCGCGGCCCCGGCACCGTCCCGCGTCAGCACGGCGGCCGTCGGGTGGAAGGCGGCCAGGGCGGGCCGGCCGGGAGGCACGGCGTGCGCCCCCGACGCCAGCTCGCCCCCGCCGTCGATCGCGATCCCGCCCCCGGTGGCGGTCCCGTGCACCAGCGCGAGTCCGGAGAACGTCGCGGCGAACGCACTCGTCGGACGACCGAGGACGGCAGCGGGGGTGCCCTGCTCGACCACCCGGCCGCCCTCGAGCACGACGACGCGGTCGGCCAGTGCGACGACCTCGACCGGGTCGTGGGTGACGAGGACCGCGGGCCGGCCGGCGACGGCGGTCCGGAGTGCCGCGCGGACCTCGTCCTGCGCGCCGACGTCGAGCGCCGAGGTCGGTTCGTCGAGCAGCAGCACCGCCGGGTCGGTGGCGAGCGCGCGGGCGATCGCGACGCGCTGCGCCTGTCCACCGGAGAGCGTGTGTGGGTCGCGCGTGGCCAGGTCGGCGACCCCGACGGCGTCGAGCGCGTCACGGGCACGTTCCCGGGACGCGGCGCGACCGGTTCCGGCCGCACGGGGTCCGAAGGCGACGTTCCCGACGACGTCGAGGAACGGGAACAGGTCGGACCGCTGCGCGACGAGTCCGGTCCGGCGACGGTGCGCGGGGACGGTGTGCCGCGGGCTCGAGACCTGCACCCCGTCGAGTTCGATCCGGCCGGCGTCGATCGGCAGCAGCCCGGCCAGGGCCTCGAGCACCGTCGACTTGCCCGCACCGTTCGGCCCGATGACGGCCAGGCACTCCCCCGCGCTGACCTCGATCGCGACGTCGACGTCCCGCGACCCGACGACGACGTGCGCCCGGACGCCCACCGCACCCTCGGCCGTCACGCCAGGGCTCCGCGGGTGCGGAACGACGAGGCGCCGATGACGACGACGGCCACCACGACGAGCACGACCGCCAGGGCCACCGCGGTGTCCGGGTCGACCTCGCGCTGCAGGTAGACCTCGAGCGGCAGGGTCCGGGTGACCCCCTGCAGGCTGCCGGCGAAGGTCAGGGTGGCCCCGAACTCGCCGAGGGCCCGGGCGAAGCAGAGCACGAGCCCCGAGACGATGCCGGGCAGGACCCGCGGCGTCGTGACGGTCAGGAACGTCCGGGTCGGTCCGGCACCCAGGGTCGCCGCGACCCGTTCGTAGCGGTCGCCCTCGACGCGGAGCGCACCCTCGACCGAGGACACCAGGAACGGCATCGCGACGAAGGTCTGCGCGATGACGACCGCCGTCGTGGTGAAGGCGATGTGCAGGCCGTGGTCGTCGAGGAACGCCCCGACCACCCCGAGCCGACCGAAGGCCGCGAGCAGTGCGAGGCCGCCGACCACCGGCGGCAGCACGAGCGGCAGGAGCACGACGGCACGTGCGACGCCGACCCAGCGCGACCGTGACCGCGCGAACAGCACGGCGAGCGGGTAGCCGAGGACGAACGCGACGCCGGTGGCCGCGAGCGCCGTGCCGAGGCTGAGCCCGAGTGCGGTCAGTGACGCGGTGGAGGTCACGAGCCCGACGAACGACGACCAGTCCACCCGGCCGAGCATCGCGAGCACCGGCACGACGACGAACAGCCCGCCGAGCACCGCGGGCAGCGGGAGCCACCACGCGACCGGCGGCCGTCCGTCAGCGCGCGGAGCCACGAGTCAGGGCTTCCCGAAGCCCGCGTCGGCGAGCACGCGCTGCCCGGCGGCGGAGCGGACGTACTCCGAGAACGCCTGCGCGAGCTCCGGGTCCTCGGATTCCCGGAGCACGCCGATCGGGTACGTGTTGACGGCCTTGCCCGACTCGTCGAACGGGACGCCGTCGACCTTCCCGCCGGCTCCTCGGACGTCCGTCACGTAGACGAGTCCGGCGTCGGCCTGCCCGGACTCGACCTTGCCGAGCACGTCGGTCACGGACTGCTCCTCACTGACCGGCTCGAGATCGACGCCCGATGCGGACTCGACCTCCGCCGTCGCGGCACCGCACGGCACCGGGGCGGCGCACGTGACGAGCTGGACGCCCGGATCCGTCAGGTCGTCAAGGTTCGCGATGCCCTTCGGGTTGCCCGGTGCGACGGCGATCTCGAGGACGTTCGTCGCGAAGTCCTGCGGCGACCCGCTTGCCAGGTCGTCCGACGACAGCTTCGCCATGTTCGCTTCGTCGGCGGACGCGAACACGTCGGCGGGGGCACCGTTCTGGATCTGGGTGACGAGATCGCTCGAGCCGGCGAACGAGAACCGGATCGAGGCACCGGGGTTCGCGGTCTCGAACTGCTTGCCCAGGGTCGTGAAGGTCTGCTGCAGGGACGCCGCCGCGAACACGGTGATCGAACCGGTCGGCCCCTCGGTGTCGGAACCCGCCGGGGCCGATGCCCCCGAGCCCGTGTCCGGAGCCGTGCACGCAGCGAGCCCGAGCGCGACGGTGGCGGCGAGGGCCAGCGCCGCGAACGGCGGGAGGCGGCTCATCGTTCGTCCTCGTGCCGAGCGGGTGCCTCGACCGCGACCATCGTGGCCTTGACGGACGCCACCGCGACGGACCCGACCTCGAGCCCGAGGTCGCGGACGGCCTCGGCACTCATCAGGGACACCACGCGGTGCGGGCCGCACTGCAGCTCGACCTGCGCCATCACGGTGTCGACGACCAGGTCGGTGACGATCCCGACGAAGCGGTTGCGCGCCGAGCTCTTCACCGCGGACGCCGGGTCGGTCAGCTCGGAGCTGCGTTCGCGTGCGTACGCGGCGACCTCGCGACCGTCGACCACGGCTCGCCCAGCGTCGTCCGTGGCACGGGTGAAGGTGCCGCCGTCGACGAGCCGACGAACGGTGTCGTCACTGATCCCGAGGAAGGCCGCAGCATCCCGTACCCGCAGTTGCGCCATGATCCACCGATCCTATCCGCGGATGCGGCGGCAGGGGCGGTGGAGGTGACCGGGCTGGGTCAGGACCGGTGCTCGATCGCCACGGGCAGCCCCTCGCGACGCCAGGCCTCGAAGCCGCCGTCGAGGACCGTCACGCGCCTCCCGGCCGGTTGCCGCGCCGCCCACGCGTCCGCACGGGGTCCGCGTGCGCAGTAGACGACGACCTCGTCCGCACCGGTGTCGTCGGTGACGGCACCGGCGACCACGCCGGCCGCGCGTTCCTCGTCGGTCCGGACGTCGACGACGACCAGCGGGTCCGACGGGTCCGCCACCCTGGCGGCCAGGGCGGACGGCGCGATGCGCGGCGTCGCGGAGGCACCAGGGGCAGGCGCCGGTCGACGCGAGGCGGGTCCGCGGCGGACGGGGCTCTCGGTCCAGCGCCACCGGCGGGCGTCGACGGTCAGCACGCGTCCGAGCAGCGGGTCGCCGCTGCCGGTGACCAACGCGAAGACCTGTCCCGCCATCACCGCACCGACCGCACCGCACAGTGCGGGGACCACGCCGTCGAGGGCACACGAGCCCTCGTCGGGCAGGGCGTCGGGGTGCAGGTCGTGGAAGTCGACGCCGTCCGGCCCGGCGTCGCGGAAGACGCTGACCTGCCCGTCGTGGCCGAGGACGGTGCCCCACACGAACGGCACGCCCGCTGCGGCGCAGGCGTCCGAGACGGCCCGGGTGACCACGACCGAGTCGGCGGCGTCGACCACGACGTCGTGTCCGGCGACCAGGTCCGGCGTGAACGACCCGACCACGGCGACCGCGTCGAGTTCCGGGTCGACGGCGACGGCCCGGGCGACCGCGACCTGCGCCTTCGGCGAGCCGACGTCCGCGGCGGTGAAGAGCGTCTGCCTGGCCAGGTTCGAGGCGTCGACCACGTCGGGGTCGACCACCGTGAGCCGACCGATCCCGGCGAGGTACGCGACCACCGGCGCCCCGAGGCCGCCGGCCCCGACGACGAGGATGCGCGATGTGGCCAGGCGTCGCAGCCCGGTGACCCCGACGTCGGCGAGCGCGGCGGTCCGCGAACCGAGCTGCGTCCGCCCCGGGGAGAGCGCGGCGACGGGGGCGACGAGGGGTTCCATCCCGTCATTCTGGCCCGTCGCACCGAACTCCTGCATGTGAGAGTTCAGCGCCCGGACGCGGCGGATCCCCAGAGCAGATCGGTACGGTCGCGGGCGTGAGTTCCCCGCGCACCGGTACCGTCCCGGTCCGACGCACGACGTCGGACGCGTCGGTGCGCGCGCGCTCGCTGGGGCTCGTCGTGGCGGCTGTCCGAGCCCTCGCACGGACCCCCGAGATCACCGTCGGCGCGCTCGGCGTCGTCGTCGCGGCGGCCTTCAGCTGGGTACCGTCGGTCTGGTACGACGAGGCCGCGACCATCGCGAGCGCACAGCGCAGCTGGCCGGCGCTCTGGGCCGAACTGCAGAACGTCGACGCCGTCCACGGCCTGTACTACGCCGTGATGCACGTCTGGTTCACGCTCGTCGGGTACTCGCCGTTCACGCTCCGGTTCCCGAGCGCGCTGGCCATCGGGGTGTCCGCCGGCCTCGTCGTCGCGCTCGGCCGTCGTCTCGGCGGGGTGCGGCTCGGCGTCGTCTCCGGGATCGTGTTCCTGGTCCTGCCGCGCGTCGCCTGGGCCGGCACCGAGGGGCGCCCGTACGCCACCGTCACGACCTTCGCCGTCGCGCTGACCCTCGTGGGGATCACCGCGGTCCGGCGCACCCGGACCGGGCACCACGCGACCCGGTGGTGGGTCGTCTACGGCCTGCTCGCCGTGGTGGCCGTGCTGTTCAACGTCTACCTGGCCCTGGCCGTCGTCGCGCACGGGGTCGTGCTCCTCTGGACCGCCGTCGCCGACCGTGCCGCACGTCGCGACGCCGTGCTCTCGCAGCGCAGCGGTCCGGTGGTCGCGCCGATGGTCGACCGCGCCGCGTTCGTGCGCTGGGGCGTCGCCGCCGTCGGGGCCGCGCTCGTGGTGTCGCCGTTCATCGTCCTCGCGGCAGGACAGGCCAAGCAGGTCGGCTGGATCACCGGCGTCGGGTGGGCCACCGTGCGCCAGGTCGTCGCGACCGCCTGGTTCGGTGCCGTCTGGCCGTACGCGGTGCTCGGGTGGGCGCTGATGATCGTCGGCGTCGTGCTCGCCGTCCGGGCCACCCGACGCCCCTCCCCCGCCGCCCGTGACCTGCTGCGGATGCAAGCCGTGCGCGTCGCCGTCCCCCTGACGATCCTGCCCACCGCACTGCTCGTCGGCGCGACCGCGGCCGGGGAGCACCTGTACTCCCCGAAGTACGCCAGCCTGAGCCTGCCGTTCGTCGCGCTGCTCATCGGCCTGGCGATCACGGCGATCCGACCCCGGCGGTGGCTGGCGCTCGCGGTCGTCGGGATGCTGCTCGTGTCGGCACCGACGAGCACGATCGTCCGGCTGCCACACGCGAAGCAGGACTCGCACTGGGCGAACGCGGCGGCGATCATCGAGCGCGAGCGGGACCGGCGCACCGACCAGAACGAGGGCGTCGTCTTCGGCAGCGTCTGGGAGCACCCGGGCACCACCGCGCAGGTCATCGCCGACTCCTACCCCGAGGCCTTCACCGGGATGCGCGACCTCGCCGTCGCCGAGACCGGTGCCGAACGCGGGCAGCTCTGGAACGTCAACGGGGACATCGCGACGACGGTGCCCCAGCGGATCTCCGGCATCGACACCGTGTGGTTCGTCGGCGGCAAGTCACGGAACATCCGCCCGCAGGTCACCGACACGCTCGTGGCCGAGGGGTTCCACGTCGTGCGCTACTGGCACACCGGCACGGTCATCCTCTGGAAGTACAGCCGCTGACGGTGGCGGTCCAACCGCTGATGGTGGCGGTCCAACCGACGACGGCTGTGCCGGGGCCTCGGGTCAGTGCACCACGCGTGCGCCGTGCACCGGACCGGTGGCCCGGAGTGCGACGAGGCCGGCGGCGCTGAGCTCGACCTGCAGTTCGAGCGCGGCGTCACGGTCACCGACCAGGAACGCCACGGTCGGTCCGCTGCCGGACACCAGGCCGGCCAGGGCACCGGACTTCTCACCGAGCTCCAGCGTCGCCGCGAGCCGGGGCTGCAGACGCATGGCCGGTGCCTGCAGGTCGTTGTGGACGCAGTCGGCGAGCAGGTCGGGGTCACCCGCGCGCAGGGCCTGCAGGACGTTGGCCTCGACCACGGGGTGCGACGGCGCCGGGGAGATGTCGGCGCGGTACCGCTCCCGGTGCTCGTCGAGCGCACGGTAGACGGCCGGGGTGCTCAGCCCGTCGTCGCTCAGGGCGAGGACCCAGTGGAACTCACCCTTGGCCAACGCCGGGCTCAGCTCGTCGCCGCGACCGGTACCGACGGCGGTGCCGCCGGCGAAGGCGAACGGCACGTCGGCGCCGAGCTGTGCGGCGAGCCGGAGCAGCTCTTCGCGACCGAGCGCGGTGCCCCAGAGCGTGTCGACGGCGAGCAGGGTCGCCGCGGCGTCCGCGGAGCCACCGCCCATGCCGCCGGCGACGGGCACCTGCTTGTCGATGGTCAGCCGCACGCCGCCGCGGTGTCCGGCCGCGTCGGCCACGAGCCGGGCCGCACGGATGGCCAGGTTCGACTCGTCGACCGGCACGGTGCTCGTGTCGATCGGCCCGGTGAAGGTGACCGAGAAGTCGTCGGCGGCCTCGGCGGTGACGTCCTCGTACAGGGACACCGCCTGGTACGCCGTGGCGACGTCGTGGTAGCCGTCGTCCTGCAGCGCCCCGACGGACAGGAACACGTTGATCTTGCCGGGGGCGCGCGTCCGCACACGGGTCGGTGCGGCCAACGTGGTCATGCGCCCAACCTATCCCGCTGCGGCTGCCGTGAACCCCCGCGCCAGGTCCGCGGTGATGTCGTCGATGTGCTCGAGGCCGATCGACAGGCGGATGAGGCCGTCCCCCACCCCGGCGGCCGCCCGCTCCGCCGAGGTCATCTGCACGTGGGTGGTCGATGCCGGGTGCACGACGAGCGAGCGGACGTCACCGAGGTTCGAGACGTGGTCGAACAGCTCGAGCGCCGCAACGAACCGTCGGCCCGCGGCGACCCCACCGGCCAGGTCGAACGACAACACGGCCGACGGCCCCTTCGGCACGTAGCGCTGCTGCAGGTGGTGCCACGGCGAGTCCGGCAGGCCGGCGTAGTGCACGTGCTCGACCTGGTCGTGGGCGTCGAGCCAGCTCGCCACGGTGGCAGCGTTCGACACGTGCCGGTCCATGCGGAGCGACAGCGTCTGGATGCCCTGCAGCACCAGGAACGCGTTGAACGGTGCGATCGCGGGCCCGAGGTCGGCGGACAGCTTCGAGCGGGTGCGCTGGATGAACGCCCGCCGCCCGAACTTCTCGGCGAAGTTCGTGTTCGCGAACCCGGACTGCTCGGTCGAGGCCAGCTGCGGGTAGGCGTCGGCGTGCGCGGCCCAGTCGAAGTTCCCGCTGTCGACGATGAGCCCGGCGATGGCGCTGCCGTGTCCGGCCAGGTACTTCGTCGCGGAGTGCACGACGATGTCGGCGCCGTGCTCGATCGGGCGCACCAGGTACGGCGTCGCGATGGTGTTGTCGACGATGAGCGGCACACCGGCCTCGTGTGCGACCCCGGCCACCCCGGCGAAGTCCAGGACGTCCCCGCGGGGGTTCGGGATGGACTCGCCGAAGAACGCCTTCGTCTCCGGGCGCACCGCCGCCGCCCACTCGGACAGGTCGGTTGGGTCCTGCACGAACGTGAAGGTGATGCCGAGGTCCCGCAGGGTCGACGCGAACAGCGTGTAGGTCGCGCCGTACAGCGAGGCGCTCGACACCACGTGGTCACCGGCGCGTGCGACACCGAGCACGGCCAGCGACGTCGCCGCCTGCCCGGACGCCAGCGCCAGCGCACCGATCCCGCCCTCGAGGTCGGCGATCCGGCGTTCGAGTGCTGCCGCGGACGGGTTGTTCACCCGCGTGTAGGTGTGGCCGGGAGCGTCGAGCATGAAGCGCGCGGCGGCGTCCTCCCCCGACGGGTAGACGTACGCGGCGCTCTGCGCGATCGGCGGCACGTTCGCGCCCCACCCCGGGTCTGCCTTGAAGCCGGCGCGGATCTGGCGGGTCTCGAACGCCCAGCCGTCCTCGGCGTTGGTCGGCGTGGCACCCATCAGGACTGCGCCCCGACCGACTGCCGGACGAGCGGGATGACCTGCTCGCCGAACCGGTCCATCTCCTCGAGCTGCGGCGAGAACTGCAGCAGGAGCGTGTCGACCCCGGCGTCCTCGAACTCCCGGATGCGGTCGGCCACCTGCGACGGCGTCCCCACGAACCCGGGGCGCAGGCCGCGGTTCGACACCGAGTAGTCCTCGAGCGAGGGCACGTGCTCGAGCTGCGACTTCGAGATGAAGTCCTGGTACGACTCGTACGCCTTGCCGTGCTGCACGTCGGTGATCCGGGCGAGCTCGGCCTGCGCCTCCTCCTCGGTCTCGCGCACGATGACGTACGCGGCCATGCCGAACGCCTCGAACGGCGGCAGACCGGCGTCGACGCGGCGCTGCTTCATCTCGTCGATCTTCGCGCGGAGCTCCTCGACCGTGCCGCCGTGCGTGACGTAGGCGTCGGCGTACCCGGTGATCGCGGCCTTGCCGGCCTCGCTCTCCCCACCGGCGTAGATGCGCGGCGTCACGCGGGGCTTCGGCTCGAGGTGCGCGTTCTCGATGTCGTAGTACTCGCCCGAGAACGAGTACGGGGTCTCGCGCCACAGGCCCTTCATGACCTCGACGAACTCCGCGGTGCGCTTGTACCGGTCGTCGTGCTCCGAGAAGATCCCGCCGTACTGCTTCGCCTCCTCCGCCCACCAGGCGCTCACGACGTTGAAGGTGAACCGGCCGCACGAGATGTCGTCGATCGTCGCCGCCTGCTTCGCGGTCACCGCGGGCAGGTGGTACCCGGGACGCATCGCCGCCATGATCTCCAGGCGCTCGGTCGTCGCTGCGATGGCCGCCGCGAGCGACCACGCCTCGAGCGAGGGCGCGGCCGTGCCCTTGATGTCGTTGAGGTTGAGCTCCGGCACGAGCGTCAGGTCGAAGCCGATCCGCTCGGCGCGCTGCGCCAGGCGCTTCACGTAGTCGAAGGTGACCGGCATGTTCTCGTTGTCGACGTTGCGCAGCCAGCCGCCGAAGAGCGGGGTCCAGTATCCGAATCGCACGTGGGTTCCTTGGGGGGGGGTGTGGGAAAGGGGACTGGAGGCCCGTGGCGGGCCCGCCACGGGCCTCCAGTCCGGTGGTTCTTGCGTTCTCAGGCCGTGAGCTGCGCCGCGTACTCCGCTGCCAGCAGGCCACCGAGGTACTTCGCGATGGAGCGCGGGCCGGAGGCCGGCGCGGACTCCTCGACCGCGGGGTTGTAGTTCGTGTTCGTGTTGATGTCGTAGACGACGGTGCGGCCGTCCGTCGTCTCCATGAACTCGACGCCCGCGATGGTGACGCGCTGGTCGGCGAGGAACGTGCGGAGCTGCTGGACCAGCGGGTGCTCGGCGGTGATCTCGGTCCGGACGGCGAACGCCGGGGGCGCACCGGCGGTCTCAGTGCCGGGGACGTCGCAGACAGCACCCGCGATGACCTGGGGCACCTCGCACGCGTCGGCGGGGCAGAGCTCGAAGCTGCCGGCGCTGGTGTCGACGCGGACCGCGTACACGAACTCGCCGCCGACGAACTCGACGCGGGTGATGAAGGGCTCGCGGGCCGTCAGGTACTCCTGCAGCAGGGTGATGCCGTCGACCGGGGCCTCGAACTCGGGGCTGTCGACGTAGGCGTCGAACTCGGCGAGCGAGTCGAACCGCCGCACGCCCAGGCCCTTGCCGCCCTGGTTGTGCTTCGTGATGAAGGGGACGTCCTGCCCGTCGGTGAAGGTGCGGGCGGCGTCCTTGAGCGTCGTCGTGCCGAACACGGCGGTCGTTCGGGGCACGTCGAACCCGGCCTGCTGCAGGAGACCGTGCTGGGCGACCTTCGAAACCTCGAGCTCGAGCACGTGGCTGCCGCCGACGACCTGGCGGCCGGCACGCTCGAGCCAGCCGAGGATCGCCCGGGTGTACTCCTTGCTGTGCTCGTGGCCGCGGGTGTGGGAGCTCGCGGACATGCGGCTCCAGTAGACGCCGGGGGCCGGCTCGGCCGCGAGGTCGATCTGCCCCTCGGTCAGCAGGATCTCCTCGACCGGGACGCCCTCGGCCTCGAAGGCGGCGGCGAGCGGGGGGAACCACTCGGGGTTCTCGTGGATGACGTACACGCGCGGAGTGCTCACGCCCCCACCCTAGGCACGGTATACCGCACGTGCCCAAGTGTGTGACGTGGCGTTGCTTCTCGGGGCGGGGCGGGGGCGGGCGGGTCGCACGGTGCGCGCTTGTCCGGTCGGTGCGAGGTTGGTCGCTCGGTGACGGACTGTAGGGCGGCACCGAGCGGTCAACGATGCACGGGCTGACGAACCTCGCACCGTGCGGGGTCGACCAACCTCGCGCGAGCCGAGCGAACCCGCACCGTGCGCCGCGTCAGCCGGCGAAGGTCTGCTGTCCGACGACGCCGAGGAGCTCGAGCTTCTGCGCGTCCTCTGATCCTGGAGGCGCGGTGAAGAGCAACAGGGCCTGCGCCTGGTCGTCGGTGTGCAGCACCTGGCAGTCGACGGTGATGCGGCCGAGCTCCGGCTGCACGATCGTCTTGTTGTCCGACCAGCGCGTGGCCACCTCGTGCTTGGCCCAGAGGTCGCGGAACTCGGCACTGCGCGTCTGCAGCTCGGCGATGAGTTCCGTCGCCCGGCGGTCACCCGGACCCGCGAGCCCGACGGCCGCCCGGAGCGACGCGACCACCACCCGACCCAGCCGCTCGTGCTGCTCGGGTGCGTACTTCGTGAGCTCCTCACCCGTCACGAACCACCGCCACGCCTGGTACCGGCGGTTGCCCGGCAGGCCGACCGAGCTGCTGAGGAGCGCCGCCGCGAGCCGGTTCTCGACCAGGGTCTCGCCCAGGTGACTGACGACGATCGCCGGGGTGTCCTCGAGCCGGTCGAGCACCCGCAGGATCGCCGGGTCGACGTGGTCGGCGCGGTGCATCCGGGTCGGGGCGTTCTGCCCGGACAGGTGGAACAGGTGGTCGCGCTCGTCGAGGCTGCACCGCAGGGCCCGGGCGATCGCGGCGATCATCTGCTCGGACGGCTGCGGTCCGCGCTGCTGCTCGAGTCGCGTGTAGTAGTCGACGGACATGCCGGCGAGGGCAGCGACCTCTTCACGGCGCAGCCCCGGGGTCCGGCGCCGTGGCCCCTGCCCGAGACCGACGTCCTCGGGGCGCAGCAGCTCGCGGCGACGGCGGAGGAAGTCGGCGAGTGCGGCACGGTCCATGGGTCGATCATCGTCCGCTTCCGGCCCGGGTGCCAGGGATCGCCGATCCCCCGATGACCGCGCTCTGGTTGCGACCGTGTCCACGGAGCATCGTGGTGGTCATGGACATCACGAACTCCACCGTCTTCATCCCCGGCGCGACCTCGGGCATCGGTCTCGCGCTCGCCCAGCGCCTGCAGGCCGCCGGCAGCACCGTCGTCATCGGCGGCCGTCGCCAGGCCCTCCTCGACTCCCTCGCCGCCGAGCACGGCTTCGGCACCGTGCAGATCGACGTCGCCGACGCGGCGTCCATCGAAGCCGCCGCCACCTCGGTGCTCGAGGCGTACCCGTCGCTCGATGCCCTCATCACCATGTCGGGGATCATGCGTGACGAGGACCTCCGCGACCCCGAGCACATCCACGACGCCCTCGAGCTCGTCCAGACGAACCTGGTCGGCACGATCCGCCTCGTCGACGCGTTCCTGCCGCACCTGCTCGCCCAGCCCTCGGCCACCCTGATGACCGTCACCTCCGGTCTCGCGTTCGTCCCGCTCACCGCATCACCGACGTACAGCGCGACGAAGGCCGGTGTGCACGCCTACACACAGGCCCTCCGTCAGCAGCTCGTGGGGTCGTCGCTCGAGGTGCTCGAGCTCGCCCCGCCGGCCGTCATGACCGACCTGATGGGCGGCGCGGACTTCGGCGGCATGCCGCTCGACGCCTTCGCCGACGAGGTCATGGCACTCATCGAGTCCGGCGCTGCCCCGGAGATCCTGGTGCAGAACGTGCACCCGCTGCGCTTCGCCGAGCGGAACGGCAACCACCAGCAGATCCTCGAGATGATGGCGTCCCGCGAGCACTGAGTCGGGCGGCCCGCCGGCGTTCGCACCATCGCGGTCAGCAGGTACGCAGCACGCAGGCGTCAGGGCGGGGCCGGCGCCAGGCGTGAGAAGGACTACTCCGCAGCCGCCAGGACCGTCCGCCCGAGCCGCACGAAGTCGTCCACACCGATCGCCTCGCCCCGGGCGGTCGGGTCGATACCCGCCGCCGTCAGGACCTCGGACGCGTGCGCACTGCCGCCGAGCACCCCGGACAGGCTCTGCCGCAGCATCTTGCGCCGCTGCTGGAACGCCGCGTCCACCAGCGTGAACACCCGCGACCGCAGGAGCTCGTCACCCGGGGGCTCGTGCCGGTCGAACGCCACCAGGACACTGTCGACGTTCGGCACCGGCCAGAAGACCTGACGGCTGACCAACCCGGCGGTGCTCCACGACCCGTACCAGGCGGCCTTGACGCTCGGCGAACCGTAGACCTTGCTGCCCGGACCGGCGGCGAGCCGGTACCCGACCTCGGCCTGCACCATGACGAGCGACCGCTCGATCGACGGGAAGGTCGCGAGCAGGTGCAGCAGCACGGGCACGGAGATGTTGTAGGGCAGGTTCGCGACGAGGTGCGTCGGCTCGACGTCGAGGTCCGCGGCGGCGACGGTCATGGCGTCCTGCTGCACGACCGTCAGCCTGGCGTCCGGCTGCATCGACGACACCGTCGACGGCAGCTTGGCGGCCAGACGCTTGTCGATCTCGACCGCGGTGACGGGGGCGCCGGTCTCGGTGAGCCCGAGCGTCAACGACCCGAGACCCGGCCCGATCTCGAGCACCCGTGCCGACGGGGTCACACCGGCGACGGACACGATGCGCCGCACGGTGTTGGCGTCGTGCACGAAGTTCTGCCCGAGCTTCTTCGTCGGGGTGACGTCGAGTTCGGCCGCGAGCTCCCGGATCTCCGCCGGGCCGAGCAGTGCGCCCACGACTACTCGTCCACCGTCACGGGCTCGGCGTCCCACGCGCCGTAGACGAGCTCGGTGTTCGAGGCGATCTGGGCCGCGAGCATCGAGGCGTCCGTGCCGAGCGTCTCCGCCATCGACCGCAGGGTGAGCGGGATGAGGTACGGCGCGTTCGGGCGGCCACGGAACGGGGTGGGCGTCAGGAACGGTGCGTCGGTCTCGATCATGATCAGGTGCCGCGGGGCGACGACCAGGGCTTCACGCAGCAGTGCGGCGTTCTTGAACGTCACGGTGCCGGCGAAGGACATGTACCAGCCGCGCTCGGCGCAGAGCCGGGCGAGGTCCGGCCCGCCGGAGAAGCAGTGGAAGACGGTGCGTTCCGGGGCACCCACGCGGTCGAGGACCTCGACCACGGCGTCGTGCGCGTCGCGGTCGTGGATCGTCAGCGCGAGGTCGTGCTCCTTCGCGATGCGGATGTGCTCCTCGAACGAACGGACCTGGGCGTCACGGCCGTCCTCGCCGGTGCGGAAGAAGTCGAGGCCGGTCTCACCGATCGCCCGGACCCGCGGCAGCGCGGCGAGCCGTTCGATGCCGGCGAGGTGCTCGTCGAGCAGCCCCTGTTCCTGCAGCACGGGCGCTTCGTTCGGGTGCAGCGCGACGGCCGCCAGGACCCGGGGCTCCCGGGCGGCGATCGACGCGGACCACTCCGAGGTGGCGAGGTCGGTGCCGACCTGCACGACACCGCGCACGCCGACGCTCGAGGCGCGGTCGAGGTGCTCGCGGTACTCGAGCGGACCGTCACCCCCGTCGCCGACACCGTCGGCGATCTCCATGTGGGTGTGGTTGTCGTACACCGGCACGACGAGCGCCTGCGGCAGCGGCGGGTACGTCAGGTCGCGCTTCGAGCCACCGGACGCCCCGTCACCGCGGGACCGGACGTGCGACTCGGCGTCGGTCACGCGGAGACCTGCTCGATCCGGGGGAACAGCCCGCTCTCGAGCGGCACCACGTGCGACGCACCCTGCCACTCGAACGCGCGGTCGACCCGCTGCTCGGCGACGGACCCGCCGGCGCCGATCGAGGCCCAGAGCTTCTCGGTCGCCTTCGGCATGACCGGGGACAGCAGGACGGTGACGGTGCCGAGGCCGCGGAGCGCGGTGGTCAGGACCGTGCCGAGGCGCTCGCGGTTGGCGTCGTCCTTCGCCAGGGCCCAGGGCGCCTGCTCGGTGATGTAGCCGTTCAGGGCGTCGACGAGCTCCCACACGCTCGCGATCGCCTCGTGCGGGGCGAAGGCGGCGATGGCGGCGTCGGCACGCTCGGTGACCGACACGGCCAGGGCGTCGATCGTCTGGTCGGATTCGGTCAGTTCGCCACGCGCCGGAACTTCGCCGTCGCAGTACTTCTGCAGCATCGCGACCAGGCGCGACGCCAGGTTGCCGTAGCCGTTCGCGAGCTCGGCCTGGTAGCGCGCCGAGATGTCTTCCCAGCTGAAGTTGCCGTCCTGCCCGAAGGTGATGGCGCGCAGGAAGTAGTAGCGGAAGGCGTCGGACCCGAACGTGTCGGTGATCTCCGACGGCGCGATGCCGGTCAGCTTCGACTTGGACATCTTCTCGCCGCCGACGAGCAGCCAGCCGTGGCCGAAGACGCGCTCCGGCACCGGCAGTCCGGCGGCCATGAGCATCGCCGGCCAGATGACGGCGTGGAAGCGGGCGATGTCCTTGCCGACGATGTGCACGCTCGGCCAGAGGCGCTTGAAGGCCTCGTCGTCGTCGGTGCCGTAGCCGAGCGCCGTGACGTAGTTGAGCAGGGCGTCGAACCACACGTACAGCACGTGGTCGCTGTCCCACGGGATCGTGATGCCCCAGTCGAAGCTGGAACGCGAGATCGACAGGTCGCGGAGCCCCTGCTTGACGAACGAGATGATCTCGTTGCGGACGCTCTCCGGCTGGATGAACAGCGGGTTCGACTCGTACAGGTCGAGCAGGCGCTGCTCGAAGTCGGACATCCGGAAGAAGTAGTTGCGCTCGGCCAGCACCTCGACCGGGATCGAGTGGATCGCGCAGACCTGCTGGCCCTCGTACGCACCCGTACCGGCGACCAGGTCGCTCGGCTGCTTGTACTCCTCGCAGCCCACGCAGTAGAAGCCCTCGAACTCGCCGGCGTAGATGAAGCCGTCGTCGTACAGCTTCTGCAGGAACGCCGTCACGCCGCGCTCGTGCCGTTCGTCAGTGGTGCGGATGAAGTCGTCGTTCGCGACGTCGACCGTGTCGAGCAGTGGCTTCCAGGCGTCGTTGACCAGCCGGTCGGCCCATTCCTTGGGCGAGACGTCGTTCGCCGAGGCGGTGCGCAGGATCTTCTGCCCGTGCTCGTCGGTGCCGGTGAGCAGCCAGGTGTCGTCACCGCGCTGCCGGTGCCAGCGCGCGAGGAAGTCCGCGGCGACCTCGGTGTAGGCGTGCCCGATGTGGGGCACGTCGTTCACGTAGAAGATCGGCGTGGTGATGCTGAACGAGGACCCGGCGGACATGCGGACCATCCTACGGGCGCACCGAACCCTGATGACGCGTGCGGCGGTGGACTGTGGAGAACCGGGTCCGGGAGGCCCGTGACGGGCCCGCCCCGCGCCTCCAGACCGGCGGACGCGAACGTGACGAGCCCCGCTCAGCGCGCCGCGAGCGCCCCTTCGTAGAGGTCCCGCTTCGACAGCCCGGTCGCGTCCGCGACCGCCGCGGCGGCCTCCTTCATGCGCATGCCGGCGGCCACCCGCTCGAGCACCAGGCGCACGCCGTCGTCGAGCGTGGCTTCTTCGGTGGCCTCCGCGGCGCCCGCGACGACGATGCAGATCTCGCCCCGCACCCCTTCGGACGCCCACGCGACGAGTTCGTCCAGCGGCCCGCGACGGACCTCTTCGTACAGCTTCGTGAGCTCACGGCAGACCGCGGCGCGTCGGTCGTCCCCGAACCCGACGGCCATGTCCGCCAGGGTCTCGGCCAGCCGGTGCGGTGACTCGAAGAACACCATCGTCCGCTGCTCCCCCGCCAGCGCCTGGAACGCCCGGCGGCGCTCCCCGGCCTTGCGGGTCGGGAACCCCTCGAACGTGAAGCGGTCGGTGGGCAGCCCGGACACGGCGAGCGCCATGAGCACGGCCGACGGCCCGGGCAGGGCGGTGACGGTGACCCCGGCGGCCGCGGCGGCCTCGACGAGGGGGAAGCCGGGGTCGCTGATCGCGGGCATGCCGGCGTCGGTCAGGACCACGACGTCCTCGTCGCGGGCGAGCTCGACGACCTCGGACGCCTTCGCCCGCTCGTTGTGCTCGTGCAGGGCGATGAGCCGCGGACGGTTCTCGATGCCGAGGGCGCGCATCAGGTGGATGGCGGTCCTGGTGTCCTCCGCCGCGACGACCGTGGCGTTGGAGAGGGTCTCGACGAGACGGCGCGAGGCGTCCCCGAGGTTGCCGATGGGCGTTGCTGCGAGGACGATCACGCACCCATTGTCCCCGCACCGCGACGCCAGCGCGGCCCCGGGGCGGCCGCGGGGCGGCTGCGTCGGCGCGAGCAGCCCCGTCGCAGCGGGGACATGTGGTCGATCCGTAGGATGCTCAGCGATGACCAGCGAGCTGACCGACGACCGCACGGCCGTGCCCGACGGGCCGGTCGGCTCGCGCCTGGACGACTGGTGGGGGCGGGTGCTCTCCACGTCGCAGCGCGTCGCCGTGTGGCGGTGGACGGGTCCGCTCGCGGTGACGCTCCTCGCCGCCGTGCTGCGACTGGTGAACCTCGGCAACCCGCACTCGCTCGTGTTCGACGAGACGTACTACGTCAAGGACGGCTGGTCGATCGTGCACCTCGGGTACGAGGGCACCTGGCCCGCGAACCCGAGCGGTGACACCGCCCCGACGACCGACGACCGGTTCGTCCGCGGTGAGACGGACGTCTTCACGAGTGCCGCGGAGTTCATCGCGCACCCGCCGCTCGGCAAGTACCTCATCGGCCTCGGGATGCTGCTGTTCGGGGCGGACAACTCGTTCGGCTGGCGCTTCACGGTGGCCGTGCTCGGTATCGCGACGGTGTTCCTCACCGCCGTGATCGCCCGGTCGCTGTTCCGTTCGACGATGATCGGCACGCTCGCCGGCTTCCTGCTCGCGATCGACGGGCAGGCGATCGTGATGTCGCGGGTGACGCTCCTCGACGGGATCCTGACCTTCTTCGTCATCCTCGGGTTCGGGGCGCTGCTGCTCGACCGACGGCAGGGTCAACGGCGGCTCGACGAGTGGGTCGCCGCCCGCGCCGCCGCCGGGCGGACCACCCTGTGGGGGCCGGTGTTCTGGTGGCGGCCGTGGTTGTTCGCGATGGGCCTGGCCCTGGGCCTGGCAGCGGCGACGAAGTGGTCGGGCGTGTACTTCCTGGCGTTCTTCGCCGTGTACTCCGTGCTCAGCGACATGATGATGCGCCGCCGCGCCGGGGTCGAGTTCTGGTCGTCGAGCGCGCTGCTGCAGCAGGCACCGGTGTCGTTCCTGCTGACCGTGCCGATCGCCGCGGTGACCTACGTGGCGTCGTGGACCGGCTGGTTCGTGTCGAAGGACGGCTGGGACCGCAACTGGCTGTCCTCGGGCGGCGACCGCTGGACCGGGCTGCTCGCCTGGGTGCCGGACAGCCTGCAGAACTGGTGGCACTACCAGTCGGAGATCTACGCCTTCAACATCGGGCTGCACACCCCGCACTCGTACCAGGCGAACCCACTGCTCTGGCTCGTGATGCAGCGCCCCACGTCGATGTTCTACGTCGGCACGGACGCCGGGCAGGACGGCTGCTGGGCGAACCGCTGCGGCGAGGCGATCACCGGCATCGCGAACCCGTTCATCTGGTACGCCTCGGTCATCGCGACGGTGGCGCTGCTCGTGCTCTGGGTCCTGCGCCGGAAGTGGGAGTACGGCTTCGTCCTGCTCGGCGTCGCGGCGGGGTACCTGCCCTGGCTGATGTACGTCGACCGGACGGTGTTCCAGTTCTACACGATCGCCTTCGAGCCCTACATGGTGATGGCACTGGCCGCCGCGATCGGGTTGGTGCTCGGCAGGCGGAGCGACGAACGGTCACGACGGTCGCGGGCGATCCTGTGGGTCGGCGTGTACCTGGGCGTCGTCGTGCTGGCCTCGGTCTACTGGTACCCGATGTGGACGGCGATGCAGGTGCCGTGGGACTTCGTCCGGTCGCACTACTGGATCCCCAGCTGGTTGTAGCCGGTCCGGCAGGGCTGGCAGGTCTGACCGGGCTCGCCGCGCTCGTCGCGCTGGGCGCTCTGGTGGCGACCACGTCCGGACTGGAGGCCCGTGGCGGCGCCGCCACGGGCCTCCAGCCGGTCCGTGGTCAGGACTGCGCGTGCAGCGCGCGCTCGATCGACTCGCGGTCCAGCGGGTCGCCGAGCATCGGCGCGGTGTCGTCCGTGCCCGGCAGGACGCCCTGGATCAGGAGTTCCGCGTAGCGGCGCCAGGCATCAGGGTCGTGTTCGCGGGTGGCGTCGGCGACCGCACCGACCATCGCGGTGAGCATCGGCAGGTCCCGGTAGTCGAAGCCGGGGCGGACGACGCCGGCGGTCTCGGCACGGCCGATGATCGCGGCGACCTGGCGTTCGAGCCGGTCGCGCTCCTGCACGATGGACGGACGGGCCTTGCCGGCACGGACGATGGCGTCGGCGAGGGCGCGGTCGCGTGCACGGAACGCGAAGACGCCCATCAGGTACACCCGGAGCGCCTCGCGCGGGTCGGACACGTCCGCGGCGCGCGCTGCGGCGTCGTTCATGGCCTCGAACTTGGTGGCGAGCAGCGCCTCGATCAGGGAGTCCTTGTCGGCGAACCGTCGGTAGACGGTGCCGACCCCGACGCCGGCCTCGTGCGCGATGTCGTTCAACGTGACGGAGAGCCCGCGCTCCGCGAAGCACTTGCGTGCCGTCTGCAGGATCAGCTCGCGGTTGCGCGCTGCGTCGGCGCGCAGCGGTCGCTCGAGGTCGGACGCGGACTCGGTGGTGCTCACGATCCGACCGTAGTTGCACTTTCTGGGAACAAGTGGATGCCCTCCTTCCGTTTCGGTCTACACTGACCACAAACGGATGCCTCGCATCCGGTTTCGTCACCACCACATCTCGGGAGTGCCCGACGGCGCGCACCTCCACCCCACCCTCCAACCTTCTCGAAGGAGGCTGCCGTGACGGCAGAACACACCGTGCCGACCCCCACCGGGACAGCACCCACGACTCCGGGCACCACCCCCGCCAAGAGCAACCACCGCTGGATCGCCCTGGCGGTCATCGCCCTCGCACAGCTGATGGTCGTGCTCGACGCGACCATCGTGAACATCGCCCTGCCCTCGGCCCAGGCCGACCTGGACTTCGGCACCGACCAGCGACAGTGGATCGTCACCGCGTACTCGCTGGCCTTCGGTTCGCTGCTGCTGCTCGGCGGTCGCCTCGGCGACCTGTTCGGGCGCAAGAACACCTTCATCATCGGGCTCGTCGGCTTCGCCGTCGCCTCGGTGCTCGGTGGCCTCGCCGACTCGTTCGGCCTGCTCGTCGCGGCCCGCGCACTCCAGGGTGTCTTCGGCGCGCTGCTCGCCCCGTCCGCACTCGGCATGCTGACCACCACGTTCCGCGACCCCAAGGAACGCGGTCGCGCGTTCGGCATCTTCGGGTCCATCGCCGGCTCGGGTGCGGCCATCGGCCTGCTGCTCGGCGGCGTGCTGACCGAGTACGCCTCGTGGCGCTGGTGCCTCTACGTCAACGTCGTCTTCGCCGTGCTCGGCGTGATCGGCGCACTCGTCTTCATGGAGAAGCCGCCGAAGGTCGAGCGTCCGCGCATCGACGTGCTCGGCGTCATCACCATCACGCTCGGGCTGGTCGGCGTCGTCTACGGCTTCTCGAACGCCGAGACGAACGGCTGGGACTCCCCCGTCACGATCGCCATGCTCGCCGGCGGTGTCGTGCTGATCGCCGCGTTCGTGTTCATCGAGACCCGCGTCGCCCACCCGCTGCTGCCCCTGCGCGTCGTGCTCGACCGTGACCGCGGCGGCTCGTTCATCGCGATCGGCCTCGTCGCGATCGGCATGTTCGGCATCTTCCTGTTCCTGACCTACTACCTGGAGCAGACCCTCGGCTTCAGCTCGCTGCAGACCGGTCTCGCGTTCCTGCCGATGCCGCTGTCGATCATGATCTCGGCGACGCAGATCGGTGGCCGCCTGCTGCCGCGCGTCGGGCCGAAGGTGCTCATCTTCGCCGGTGGGCTGGTCGCCGCGACCGGGCTCCTCCTGCTGCTCCGCACCGACCTGGACAGCTCCTACGCAGGCACCGTCCTGCCGGCGCTGATCGTGATCGGCCTCGGCATGGGCACGATCTTCTCGTCCGCGATGAACACCGCGACGACCGGGGTCGCCCGGGCCGACGCCGGTGTCGCCTCGGCGACGGTCAACACCATGCAGCAGATCGGTGGCTCGATCGGCACGGCGCTGCTGTCGACGATCTTCGCCGACGTGGTGTCGAACAGCCTGTCCGGGCTGACCGCCGCCCCGACCAAGCTGCAGCAGGCCCAGGCCACGCTCGACGGGTACCACGTGGCGTTCGGCATCTCGGCCGGCGTGCTCGTGCTCGTCGCCCTGGCCGGCGGACTGCTCATCAACCGGCAGTCGGTGCGGGTCGAGCGACTCGCGCGTGCCGGGTCCGCCACGACCGGGAGCATCCCCGCCGCGGCGCACTGACGCTGGCGGTTCGCTGCGCGTCTTCGGCCCGTTCCGGTTCTGCCGGGGCGGGCCGTCGTGCGTGGGGGGCGGCGACACCCGTTCCACGACGATCCACCTGTCGAACGACGCGTGCATCGTCGATCGATGCGCACGCACTCGGTGCCTGCGGTTGCGCCGTGTGTCCACGTCCCTGGCCCACGTCAGGGGTGCGGATTATGGTGTGCGACATGGCCCCCGTCCTGACCTCACCACTCGTGTCGACGCAGTGGCTCGCAGACCACCTCGGTGCTGACGAGCTCGTCGTGCTCGACGCCTCGGTGCACACGGTCGGCGCCGGGTTCGACACGAGCTGGCTCCCCGGGCGGGACGCCCACGAGCAGCGCGGCCACGTGCCCGGCGCCCGCTTCGCCGACCTGATCGACGACTTCTCCGCCGCCGACGCCGACGTCCCGTTCACCCGCCCCGGCGCCGAGCGCTTCGAGGTCGCCGCGGCACAGCTCGGCGTGACGAACACCTCGACCGTGGTGGTCTACGACGACAGCGTCGGCGAGTGGTCGGCACGCCTGTGGTGGATCTTCCGTTCGTTCGGCTTCGACTCGGTCGCGGTGCTCGACGGTGGCTTCACGAAGTGGCGCGACGAGGGCCGCCCGGTCCGCGTGGGCGCACTCCACACTCGCGCGACGCCGTCCGACCCCGATGCCGGTGCGTTCCTGGCCGGCGAAGAACGTGCGCTCTGGGCCGACCACGACCGGGTCACCCGTGCGGTCTCCGGCGAAGAGCCGGCATCCCTGGTGTTCGCCGCGCCCTGGGCGGCCCTCGGTGACGACCACCCGCCGATCGTGCCGGGCAGCACCCCGATCACGGCGGACACCCTGGTGGACCCCGAGACGAACGCGTACCTGCGCGGCGCCGAGCTCGAGCGAGCCTTCGCCGCGGTGATCGGTGCCGACGAGATCGTCACGTACTGCGGGGTGGGCAGCGCCGCGTGCGTCGACGCCCTCGCCCTGACGGTGCTCGGACACGACCGGGTGAAGGTCTACGACGGTTCGCTGGCCGACTGGTGGCGGCACGAGCAGCTCGCCTCCTGACGGAACCGATCGAGGGCCCTCGGCCGTGCCGCGCCGCACTACCGTTGCACCATGAGCACCAGACGCGCGGTCATCCTCGGCGGCACCGGCGGCATCGGCTCGGCCGTCGCACGGGAGCTCCTCGACGCCTCGGGCAGGGGCGGCGACGACTGGCAGGTGGACGTCCTCGCACGCCGAGGCGGCCCCGCAGCGGACGCGCTGACCGCTTCCGGTGCCACGTTCACGCCCGGCGACCGCCGCGACCGGTCCGTCCTGCGCGACCTGCTCCGCCCCGGAGCCGATCTGCTCGTCGACACCGTCGGCCTGACCCGCGACGACGCCCAACAGCTCCTGCCGTTCCTCGACGACGTCGGCTCGACGGTCTTCGTCTCGTCCAGGTCGGTGTACGCCGACGAGCAGGGACGGCACGCGAACTCGCTCGACAAGCCGGTGTTCGGCGGCGCGGTCACCGAGATCCAGCCGACCGTCACCGCCGGCGACGGGGACCCGACGAGTCGTGACGGCTACGGCGCCGCGAAGGTGGCCGCCGAGCAGGTCCTGCTCGACCACGGTGCTCCGGTCACGGTGCTCCGCCCGTCCAAGGTGTACGGCGTCGGCATCGGCCGCCCGCGGGAGTGGTTCGTCGTCCGCCGTGTGCTCGACGGCCGGGAGCGCATCCTGCTCGCCGACCACGGCCGCGGCGTCGACCACACGACGGCGGCGAGCGGCATCGGTTCGCTCGTCCGACTCGTCGCGGACGCGCCGGACCGCCGGATCCTCAACGTCGCGGATGCCTCGGCCCCGACCGCGCTCGAGATCGTGCGGACGATCGGCGGACACCTGGACCACCGGTTCGACGAGGTCCTGCTCGACGAGGACGCGCCCGCGTTCGTGGGTGGCACGCCGTGGTCGTCACGACCGCCGTTCGTCCTCGACACCACGGCGGCACGCGCCCTCGGGTGGGAACCACCGGAGTTCGCGACCGCCGTCGCCCCGGAACTGGCATGGCTGGTCGAGACCGCCCACGCGACGCCCGCCGACGGCGACGTCCCGTGGGCCGACGACCCGTTCTGGGAGCACATGTTCGACTACGGCCCCGAGGACGCCGCACTCGCGCTCCTCTCCCTCAACCTGGGGTGACACGGTGCTCCGGTCCGAGGTCCTGTTCATCGGCGGACGTTCCGGCGTGGGCAAGTCCACCGCCGCCGAGGCACTGCACGACCTGCTCGTCGCGGCGGACGTCCGGCACGCGGTGATCGAGGGCGACCTGCTCGACCTCGCGCACCCGGCACCGCACGTCGAACACCCCGAGGCGCGCCTGGCCGAGCGGAACCTGGCCACGATCTGGGCCGGCTACCGGGCGATCGGGCACCACCGGCTCGTCTACACGAACACCGTGTCCGTGCTCGAGCACGAGCGCCTCGCTGCAGCGATGGGCGACGATCCGCTGGCCAGCCTCGTCCTGCTCCGCGCATCCGACGGCGCGACCGCCGACCGGCTCGCACGACGAGCGGGTGGCGCGGTCCCGCAGGCGCAGCTCGCGCACAGCACGCGGACGGCCGGGAGGCTCGACTCGGCCACCGCGGACACGGTCACCCGGGTGGACACCGACGGCCAGAGCCCCGCCCAGGTGGCCGCACGGCTCGCGTCGATCACGGGGTGGCTCGAGCGCTGATCTCCCCGCACGGCCTGTGCAGAGTGGGCGTTCCGTCCACAGTTGTCCCCGGGCGGTGGTCCGCCCAGTCGGGGGCGGGCACGCTGGAGGCATGAACGACAACCGCCTCGGCACCTCGGTCAGCCCCTACCTGCGTCTGCACGCCGACAACCCGGTGGACTGGCGCGAGTGGGGTCCCGAGGCGTTCGCCGAAGCGCGCGAGCGCGGGGTCCCGGTGCTGGTGTCCGTCGGGTACGCCACGTGCCACTGGTGCCACGTCATGGCGCGCGAGAGCTTCGCCGACCCGGAGATCGGTGAGCTGCTCCGGCGGGACTTCGTGTCGGTGAAGGTCGACCGCGAAGAACGGCCGGACGTGGACGCGAGCCTGATGGCCTCGGCGAGTGCGTTCACGCAGCAGCTCGGCTGGCCACTGACGACGTTCCTGACGCCCGACGGCCACGTCTTCTTCGCGGGGACGTACTTCCCACCCACTCCCGTCGGGCAGGTCCCGGCGTTCCGGCAGATCCTGGCCGCGGTGCTCGACGCCTGGACCGAGCGTCGGCACGAGGTCGACGCGAACGCGTCGGCCATCGCGACGGCGATCCGGCAGGGTGCCATGGCGGACGCGACCGCTCGCTCGGGCGAGGGCGGTGCCGGAGCCGACCCGGGCCTCCCGTCCGTCGATGCCATCCGGGCCGTCACGGACCAGCTGTCCCAGGCAGAGGACACCACCTACGGCGGTTTCGGCGGCGCGCCGAAGTTCCCGAGCACACCGTTGCTCGAGTTCCTCGCCGGCGCGGCGGCCGACGGCGACGCCGAGGCCGACGGGCTGCTCGACCGGTCGTTGCACGCGATCCGCGCGTCCGAGCTGACCGACGCCGACGGCGGCGTCTTCCGGTACGCAACCAAGCGCGACTGGAGCGTGCCGCACTACGAACGGATGCTCTACGACAACGCGGGGCTGCTCGCGGTCGCGCGTGCCGAGCAGGCCCGCGGCATCGCCGACTTCCTCCGGGACACCCTGCGCCGTGCCGACGGGGCCTTCGTCGCCGCGCAGGACAGCGAGTCGACCATCGACGGCCGTCGGGTCGAGGGCGAGTGGTACCGCCGGCCGATCGCCGAGCGCGCCCAGCTCGACCCGCCACCGCTGGACGACCAGGTCCTCACGGGCTGGAACGGCCTGGCGATCCGGGGGCTCGCGATCGCCGGCGCACGGCACGGCGACCCGGTACTCGTCGCGCTCGCGCGGGGCGCGGCGGACGCGGTCCTCGCCGCCCACGTGCAGGACGGCCACGTGACGGTGCGGTCCAGCACACCGCGCGGGGCGTCCTCTGCTCCGGCCACCGTCGAGGACGTCGGACTGCTCGCCGAAGGGCTGCTCGAACTGGCCCTGGTGACGGGCGAGGTCTCCTACGCGACCGTCGCACGTTCGCTCGTCGACGACGGCCTGGCCGAGCGCTTCGACGTCGACCCGGTGCTGGCCGCGGCGGGGACGGCCACGGGCGAACAGCCGCAGACGGCGATGCGGTCCGGCACCGTGGCGCTGGCGTCGGCTGCCGCGACGCTCGGGGCGCTGACGGGCGACGAGGCACTGCGGGTCGCCGCGGCACGACTCATCGCCGACCGCGCCCGCACCGGGACCGAGCGACCCCTCGGTCACGCGGATGCCCTCGGTGTCGCCCTCGCCCTGCAACGGCCGTCGCGCGAGATCGTCGTCGTCACGAGCGGCACCGACGACCCGATGCGTGCCGTGGCACACCGCGGACGGCGCCCCGGTACGGTCGTCGCCACCACGACGCCGGAGCAGGCACGCGACTGGGCCGAGGCGGGGTTCTCGGTGTTCGAGGGACGCGACGTGCTCGACCCTGCCGCCTACGTCTGCCACGACCGGGTGTGCGAACTGCCGTCCCGGTCGGCGGACGCCCTGGCCCAGCAGATCGCCTGACGCGCCTCCCGCCCGGCGCGCCTGTATCCTGGAATGCTCATGTCTTCTCCGCTGCCCGTCATCACGTACCCGCCCGAACTGCCGGTCTCGCAGCGGCGGGACGACATCGCGGCTGCCATCCGTGACAACCAGGTGGTCATCGTCGCCGGGGCCACCGGCTCGGGCAAGACGACGCAGCTGCCGAAGATCTGCCTCGAGCTCGGTCGTGAGCACATCGGGCACACCCAGCCCCGCCGGATCGCGGCGCGGACCATCGCCGAGCGTGTGGCGGAAGAACTCGGCGGCGGGGAGCTCGGCGGACTCGTCGGCTACCAGGTCCGCTTCACCGACAAGGTGAGCTCCGAGACCCGCGTGAAGCTGATGACCGATGGCATCCTGCTGAACGAGATCCACTTCGACCGCGACCTGAAGCGGTACGACACGATCATCATCGACGAGGCGCACGAGCGGTCCCTGACGATCGACTTCCTGCTTGGCTACCTGAAGCGGCTGCTCCCCCGTCGCCCCGACCTGAAGCTCATCATCACGAGTGCGACGATCGACCCGGAGTCGTTCTCGAAGCACTTCGACGACGCCCCCATCATCGAGGTGTCCGGCCGGACCTACCCGGTCGAGATCCGGTACCGCCCCCTCGTCGCCGAAGACCAGGACGACGACGCCGACGACGAGTCCGACTCCCGCACCGGTGACAGCGGCAACGCAGCCGACGACCGCGACACCCTGCAGGGCATCACCGACGCCCTCGACGAGCTGGCGCAGGAGGACCCGGGCGACGTGCTCGTGTTCCTGTCCGGCGAGAACGAGATCCGCGACGCGCAGGACGCGATCGAGGGCAAGCGCTACCCGGGCACCGAGGTCCTGCCGTTGTACGGCCGCCTGTCTGCCGCCGACCAGCACCGGGTCTTCGAGCGCCGCCACACCCCGGGCATCCGCCGTCGTGTCGTCCTCGCCACGAACGTCGCCGAGACCTCGCTGACCGTGCCCGGCATCAAGTACGTGATCGACACGGGGACGGCACGCATCTCGCGGTACTCCCCGCGGGCCAAGGTGCAGCGGCTGCCGATCGAGGCGATCTCGCAGGCCAGCGCCAGTCAGCGCTCCGGTCGAGCGGGCCGCACGAGTGCCGGCATCGCGATCCGGCTCTACTCCGAAGACGACTTCGGCCGACGCCCCGAGTACACCGACCCCGAGATCCTCCGCACGAACCTCGCCGCGGTGATCCTGCAGATGATCTCGCTCGGCTTCGGGGACATCGAGTCGTTCCCGTTCCTGCAACCGCCGGACAGCCGGGGCGTGAAGGACGGCCTCGACCTGCTCCGCGAGCTCCGCGCCGTCGACAAGGACGGCCGCATCACCAAGTCCGGGCGACAGCTGACCCGGCTGCCGATCGACCCCCGGCTCGGTCGGATGGTGCTCGAGGCCGGGCGGCAGGGCGTCGGGCGCGAGGTCATCGCCATCGTCAGCGCCCTGAGCATCCAGGACCCCCGCGAGCGGCCCCTCGAGAAGCGTGCGCACGCCGACCAGCTGCACGCCCGCTTCGCCGACCCGACGAGCGACTTCCTGACCCTGCTGAACCTCTGGAACCACATCGAGGAGCAGCAGGAGGAACTGTCGTCGAGCGCGTTCCGCCGGCTGTGCAAGGCCGAGTTCCTGAACTACCTGCGCATCCGCGAGTGGCAGGACCTGTACCGGCAGCTCTCCCGTGCCGCGAAGCAGGTCGACGTCCGAGTCGGGCAGACCCGGTCCGACGACGGCGACGCCGTGCACCGCGCGCTGCTCTCCGGACTCCTCAGTCAGATCGGGCTGCGCGACCGCGAGAAGCGCGACTACCTGGGCTCGCGGAACACCCGGTTCGTGGTGTTCCCGGGCAGCGTGCTCGCGAAGAAGCAGCCGGACGCCGTGATGGCCGCCGAACTCGTCGAGACGAGCCGGTTGTTCGCTCGGACCGTCGGCCGGATCGACCCCGCCTGGGTGGAGCCGCTCGCCGGTGACCTGCTCAAGCGCACCTACGGCGAACCGCACTGGGAGAAGAAGCAGGGGGCGGTCGTCGCCTACGAGCGCGTGACCCTGTTCGGCGTCCCGATCGTGCAGCGCCGCCGCGTGCAGTACTCGCGGATCGACCCGGAACACTCCCGCGAGCTCTTCATCCGGCACGCCCTGGTCGAGGGTGAGTGGGAATCGCAGCAGGCCTTCGACCGCGCCAACCGGAAGCTCCGCAAGGAACTCGAGCAGCTCGAGGAACGCACCCGCCGCCGGGACATCCTGCTCGACGACGAGAAAGTCTACGAGTTCTACGACGCCCGCATCCCGGCCGACGTCGCCACGACCCGCGACTTCGAGGGGTGGTGGCGCACCACCCGCCGTGAGCAGCCGGACCTGCTCACGATGCGCCGGTCGGACCTGCTGGACGAATCAGCGGCCGAGGCCGCCGAGGACGACGTCGAGTACCCGACCCAATGGCGGAGCGGCGACCAGCGTCTCGCCATCCAGTACCGCTTCGAGCCCGGCGCACAGGACGACGGCGTCAGCGTGCAGGTCCCCCTCGCGCTCCTACCACGGATGCGTGAAGAGGGCTTCGACTGGCAGGTGCGCGGCCTCCGCAAGGAACTCGTCACCGCGCTCATCAAGTCGCTGCCGAAGCAGATCCGCAAGAACGTCGTGCCCGCTGCCGACTGGGCCGAGAAGATCGTCGCCGAGCTGCCCGACGACGCCCCAACCGAGCCGACGGAGTCGTTCCGCGCCACCCTCGCCAAGGCCATCCAGCGCATGACCTACGTCCCGGTCTCCGAGTCCGACTTCGACCTGTCCCGCGTCCCCGCGCACCTGCTGCCGACGTGGGCCGTGGTCGACGAGCGTGGTCGCCGGGTCGAGACCGGCAAGGACCTGTCGGCCCTGCAGACCAAACTGAAGGACCGGACCCAGCAGAGCGTCGCCTCCGCCACGGCGAAGGGCGCGGGACGGACCGGAGGCGCGGCTCGCGTCGCATCCGCCGGCGCCGGTCGCCCGCTGGAACAGTCCGGACTCACCGCCTGGCCCGACCAGGACCTGCCGCAGACCCTCGACACCAAGCAGGCGGGCGGCGTCATCCGCGCGTACCCGTCCCTGGTCGAGGAAGGCACGGGTCCGAAGGCGACCGTCGGGGTGCAGTTGCTCGCCACCCCGTCCGACCGCGTCGTCCGGATGCCTGCCGGGGTCCGCCGTCTGGTGATGCACGCGGTGCCGTCGCCCGTTTCGTACATCCAGTCGCACCTGACCGCGCAGGAGAAGCTCGCGCTCGCCGCCAGCCCCTACCCGTCGACCGCCGCGCTGTTCGACGACGTCCTGGCCGCCGTGGTCGACGCCGGCATCCGTCGGGCCCACCCGGACGGCCTCGTCTTCACGAAGGCCGAGTTCGAGTCGGTCCGCGATGCCGTGTCGGCCTCCGTCGTCGACACGATGTTCACCGCCGTGTCCGAGGTCTCGGCCGTCCTGGCCGCGCAGCGCTCCGCCGAACGAGCACTCAAGCAGGCGAACTCGATGTCGCTGCTCGCCGCCCTCAGCGACATGCGGCAGCAGTTGGAGCGCCTGGTGTTCCCCGGGTTCGTCGCCGTCGCGGGGCTCGACCGGCTGCGACGCATCCGCGTGTACCTGCAGGGCATCGAGGCCCGCGTGCAGAAGCTGCTGCAGAACCCCGGGCGTGACGCGACCTGGATGCGCGAGGTCACCGTGGCGACCGACCGCTACACCGATGCCGGCGGTGTCTTCCCGCCCGCGGTCGGGGCGCACCCGGAACTCGTGCACGCACGGTGGATGCTCGAGGAGTTCCGGCTCAGCCTGTTCGCGCAGGCACTCGGGACCGCCGAGACCGTCTCGTTGCAGCGGATCACGAAGGCCCTGACCGCCGCACGCTGATGGGTCTACCGTGTCGGCCATGATCGGCACACTCGACGTCGTCGTCCTGGACTGCCCGGACACCCGCGCCCTCGCCCGCTTCTACGCCGAGCTGCTCGGCGGGGAGATCGTCGGCTTCGACGAGGACTGGGCGGAGCTCGCCCTCCCGTTCACCGACCACCGTCCGATCCTGGCGTTCCAGCAGGTCGACGACTACCGGGCGCCGGAGTGGCCCGGCCAGGCGGTGCCGCAGCAGAGCCACCTCGACGTGAAGGTCGACGACCTCGACGACGGCGAGGCCGCGGTGCTCGCGATCGGTGCGACGGCGACGGGGTCGGGCACGGAGACGTTCCGCGTCTACCTCGACCCCGCGGGGCACCCGTTCTGCCTCATCCGGCCGTCGGACTGACCGGTTCGGTCGCCAGACCCTCGACCACGGTCACGTTCGGCAGCGCGGTGAGTGCGGCGCCGGGCAGGAACAGCTTCGCGGCGCGGCGCCCGGCGCCGATGACGACCTCGGGAGCGTCGAGGACGCGCGCGTCGATGTAGAGCGGCCACGACGACGGCAGCCCGATCGGGGTGATGCCGCCGTACTCCATGCCGGTCAGCTCGACCGCTTCGTCCATCGGAGCGAAGCTCGCCTTGCGGACGTCGAGCAGTTGCTTCACGACCCGGTTCACGTCGAGCTTCGTCGATGCCAGGACGACGCAGGCGGCGTAGCGGACCTCGTCGCCGCGCTTCCCTGCGACGACGATGCAGTTCGCGCCGCCGGCCAGCGGGTAGCCGTACGCCTCCGAGAACGCGGCCGTGTCGGCGAGGTCCGCGTCGATCGGGGCCCCCTCGATCTTCATGACGACCTCGGTCGGCAACGCGACGAGGGCTTCGGCGACGGGGATCGCGAGGAATCCGGTGGCGACCAGGGCGGGAACACGTTCGAGCGTCGGCATGGCTCCACCGTAGGGAAGCGATCCCGCACGAGGGTGGAGCCATGACCGAACTCCGGGCGATCGACGTCGACCAGTGGCCCCGCCGGGAGCACTTCGAGCACTACCGGCACCGGGTGCCGTGCGCGTACGAGGTGACCGTCGAACTCGACGTCACCGCCTTCGTCGAGCGCGTCCGAGCGACCGGCCGTCGGACCTACGCGTCGCAGCTCTGGGCGATCGCGACCGTGGTGAACCGGCACGACGAGTTCCGGATGCAGCTGCTGGACGACGGCTCCCCCGCCGTGTGGGACCGTGTCCACCCGATGTTCACCGTGTTCCACGCGGACACCGAGACGTTCTCCGCCCTCGTCGTGCCGTACGACGAGGACTTCGGCACCTTCCACGACGCCGCGGTGTCGACGATGGCGCAGTACCGGGACGACACCCGGATGTTCCCGCAGGACGACCGGCCCGGCAACGTGTTCGACGTCTCGACCCTGCCGGGAGCATCGTTCACCGGCTTCTCGTTGCAGGTGCGCGACGGCTGGGACCACCTGCTGCCGATCATCACGCTCGGCGGGTACCGGACCGCTGGTGACCGGACGCGGCTGCCGCTGGCGCTGCAGGTCAACCACGCGGCTGCCGACGGCTTCCACACGACCCGACTGCTGCGTGAGCTCGAGGAGCGCTTCGCCGCCCCTGGCTGGCTCGGCTGACCGTGCCCCTCGTCCCACCGCATCTCCTACGCTGACCCCATGACGTCGCAGTCGGACTCCCCCGCCCGCAAACGCATCGGGCTCGTCGGCGCGGGCGGCATCTCGGTCGCCCACCTGCCCGGGCTGCTCCGCCTGGGCGACGTGGTAGTGCACGCTCGCGAGGGCGCCCACGAACTCGTCGCCGCGTTCACCGACACCGCCCGGGCCGAGGGCAGCACGATCACCGTCGCCGGCAGCCTCGACGAGCTGCTCGCCGTGGTCGACGTCGTCGATGTGGTGGTCCCGACGCACGCCCACGCCGAGGTGGGCCGTGCGGCGATCGCGGCCGGCAAGGACGTCGTCTCCGAGAAGCCCCTGGCCCGGACCGACGGGGACGCGGCGGACCTGGCAGCCCGCGCTGCGGACGCAGGCGTGCAGCTCTACCCGGCCCAGGTCGTGCGCTGGTTCCCCGCGTACGCGCGCCTGCACGAGGCCGCGACCACGGGCCTCCTGGGCGACCTGGCGGTGTTGCGGTTCTCGCGGTCCGGCGCCTTCCCCACCCACGTCCCCTGGTTCGGCGACCGCGCCCTGTCGGGCGGGATCGTGATGGACCAGATGATCCACGACCTGGACATCGCGCGCTGGGTGGCGGGCGAGGTGACCCGGGTGTCGGCGGTGAGCGTCCACGCGGGTTCCGAGGCGGAGCCGGTCGAGGCGGCGCACGTCCTGCTCACGCACGAGTCGGGCGCGATCAGCCACGTCGCCGGACTGTGGGGGCCGCAGCACCTCGCCTTCACGACCGAGTACTCGGTGACCGGAACGCTCGGCAGCCTGTCGCACTCGTCCCGGGCCGAGGAGGACACCCGGAGTGACCTGGCGGCACCGGCTTCCGTGGACGGTTTCCTACCGACGGTCGACCCGGCGGACGACCCGTACGCGCTGGAGCTCGCCGACTTCCTCGCCGCGTTCGACGGCGGTGCACGGCCCCGGGTGACCGTGGACGACGGCGTCGCTGCGGTGCGGATCGCGAACGCGGCGATCGCCTCGATCGAGTCCGGCCAGCCGGTGGAGGTGTCGCGGTGACGCTCCGGGTCGGGGTGCTCTCCTTCGCCCACACGCACGCCATCAGCTACCTCGGTGCCCTGGCGGCGATGCCCGACGTCGAGGTGCACGGCACGGATCCGGACGGCACCTCGACGGGGACGGAACTCGGCGACCTGCGCGGAGCCGAACTGGCACGCGCGCTCGGCGTCGGGTACGCGGACTCCGTCGACGAGCTGCTCGACTGGGGTCCGGACGCGGTGATCGTCACGAGCGAGAACGCGCGGCACCGCGAGTTCGTCGAGCTCGCGGCGGCAGCGGGGGCACACGTGCTCTGCGAGAAGCCGCTCGCGACCTCGTGGCAGGACGGCCTCGCCATCCGCGAGGCGGTGGACCGCGCCGGGGTGCTGCTGATGATGGCGTTCCCGGTGCGCTTCGCCTCGGCGTTCGACCGGCTGCGCGCGACGCAGGACTCGGGCGCACTCGGCACGGTGTTCTCGGTGCGGGGCGCGAACAACGGCATGCTCCCGCTCGCCCGGGACTGGTTCACCGACGTCCGGCTGAGCGGAGGCGGCGCCCTCGTCGACCACGTCGTGCACGTCGCCGACCTGATCGACGGGCTGACCGGAGCGGCGCCGGTGTCGGTCACCGCCGTCGCCAACCGGGTGCTGCACGCCGACCGCGCGAACGCCGAGACCGCGGGCCTGGTGACCATCACGTACGACGACGGCACGATCGCGGCGATCGACTGCTCGTGGAGCCGACCGGACACGTCGCCGGTGTGGGGTGGGCTGACGCTCGACGTCGCCGGGACCGGTGGCACGGTGTCGGTGGACTTCTTCGGAGCGGCTGCTCGCGGGCTCGACGCGGTCGGGGGCCGTCCGATCGAGCTCCGGTACGGACCCGACCACGACCTGCCGATGCTCCGGACGTTCCTGGCGGCCGTGGAGTCCGGGGAGCAGCCGCAGCCGGACGTCGGGGTCGGACTCCGGACGCTGTCGATCGTGCTGGCGGCGCAGGAGTCGGTGCGGACGGGCAGGACGGTGCCGGTGCCGGTCGCGGACTGAGCACCGCCCCGCGCTACGCTCGTCCCGATGCGCGCAACCGTGCGGGACGTGGCCGCCCTCGCCGGGGTGTCCCCGAAGACCGTCTCCAACGTCGTCAACGGCGGCGTGGTCGTGCGCCCGGAGACCCGCGAACGCGTCGAGCGGGCGGTCGCCGAGCTCGACTACGTGCCGAACCTGTCCGCCCGCGGGCTCCGGAACGGCCGCTCCGGAGCCATCGCGTTGACGCTGCCGGAGATGGGCAGCGCCTACTCCGCCGAACTCGCGCAGTCCTTCGTGGAACTCGCCCGCGAACGCGGCTGGGTCGTGCAGCTCGAGCAGACGGGCAACGACCCGGCCCGCGAACGCGAACTGGTCTCCCGTGCCCGGGCACACCTGGTGGACGGGCTGATCCTCAACCCGGTGTCCCTCAGCGCGAGCGTCCTGGCCTCGACCGAGGGGCTGCCGCCGACCGTCGTCATCGGCGAGGTCGAGCCCGAGCACGTCGACCAGGTGCACGTCGACAGCCGCGCGGCGGCCGAGCAGGTCACCGAACACCTCATCGCCCACGGGCACCGGCGCATCGCGATCGTCGGCGCATCACCCGACGGTGCCGCGACGGCGACGAGCGAGCTCCGCGAACGCGGCTACACCGCCGCGCTCGCCGCTGCCGGCATCACGCCCGACCCGTCGCTCCGAGTCCCGCTGCCGTCGTGGACCACGAGTTCCGCGGCGACGACCTTCGCGGCCTGGCTCGACGAGCACCCCCTGCCCGACGCCGTCTTCGCCTTCACCGACTCGATCGCGTTCGGGGTGCTGCACGTCCTGGCCGCCCGCGGTGTCCGGGTGCCCGAGCAGGTCAGCGTCATCGGGTTCGACGACGTCGACGCGGCCGCGTACGCGATCCCGTCGCTCAGCACGGTGTCGTTCGACCGTCGGGCCTTCGCGACGGCGGCGCTCGACCTGCTGACCCGACGGATCGCGGACCGCGCGGCAGCGCCGGAGACCGTCGTCGTGCCACACCGGATCGTCGAGCGCGCGAGCGTCGGCGACCGCCCGCGCTGACGCTGCCGCGCCGCGCCGCTGCCGCGCCGTTTCGCGCTGACCGACACCTCACGTGGTCGCGCGCCCACGAAGTGTCGCTCAGCGCGAAAGACCGCCAGCGCCGCCGCCGGAGCCGGAACCGGAGCCGCCGCCCCCTCCCGGGTCCGCCGCCGCCAGCACCGCCGACCGAGTCCGCGCATCGCCGAGGATCCGGAAGTGCCCTCCCACCGGCAGCCGCACGTTCGTCGCCCCCTGGAGCTCACTGCCCTCGGGGATGAGCGTGTCGAACACCCCGTACACCGAGGTGATCCGCGCGTTCGCGTCGAGTTCCCGCGCCAGCCCCGCCAGCACCGGGTCGGCCGCCCGGAACGCCCGCAGGTGCGGCACCGGCGCGAGCCGCGCGTAGACCGAGCCCGCGAAGGGCGTCGACACCGCGACCATCCGGTCGATCCGCTCGTGCTGGTCGAGCTGCGTCATCGCGTACTTGCCGATGAGCCCGCCCTTGCTGTGCGCGAGCACGAGCACGTTCCGCAGGTCCTGTTCCTCCAAGGTCGCGATCACCTCGCGCGCCGAGTCCGGCACGGGCCGCAGGTTGTGCCGCAGGACCGGCAGCACGTACACCGGGTGCCCCCGGTCGTGGAGCGCGTCCATCAGCGGCCGCATGAAGTGCCAGGTCTCGTAGACGCCGGGGACCACGACGACGGGCTGCCCGGCGCCGGTCCGGTAGTCGTCCGCGGTGGTCGGGCCCAAGCTGCGCACCTGCCAGCGTGCCGCGTACCCCCAGTCGAGTGCGGCCCACCACGCGCGTCGCACCAGCGGGACACGGCCTGGAGGCCCGGATCGCGCCGTCCGCGCCGCCTCCGTCCCCGACGTGGTCGGCCGGGTCATCGCAGCCCCTCCAGGCGCTCGGCGCTGCGGAACGTCTCGAGGAGGCGTGCGAAGGCGTCCGGCTGCCGTTCCTGCACGTGGTGCGGGCCGGCCAGTTCCACGAAGGTGCCGTTCGGCGCAGCGGCCGCGACCCGAGCCGACCAGTCGTGCCGCGCGATCGGGTCCTGGGCGCCGCGGACGACGAGGACGGGCTGCGTCACCTCGGTGATCGTCTGCTCGGTCGGGTAGCGGAGCATCGGCCCGAGCTCACGCGTGTACTGCCGCATGCTCCGCAGGTAGTCGGTGACCAGGACGCCGTTCATCCGGACCCCCTCGACGAACCCGTCGCGGCCCAGGTCGAGTGCCTGCAGCGGGAGCGACCGCCGTTCCGCGTTGATCACCGGACCGACGAGCACGATCGCCGCGACGGTCTCCGGGTGGCGCCGGGCGGACTCGACCACGACCTGGGCACCCATCGACTGCCCGACGAGCACCAGGTCGCCGTCGACCAGGTGACGGACCGCCCGCACGACCACGTCGCCGAGCTCCTCGATGGGCAGCCGCCGACCGGCCGCGGGCAGCCAGCCGAACCCCGGCAGGTCGACGCTGATCGTGCGGTGCTCAGCGGCGACGGCGCGCTGCGACCGGGCGAAGGACCGGTGCGACATCCCGATGCCGTGGACGAACACGACGGTGGGGTCGGTGTCGTCGCGGACCGGCTCTCGCGCCGCCATGGTGTGCAGGCGCACGGGCAACCCGTCGATCCGGACGGTCTCCACAGCAGCGCGCACGAGCCGAGGCTACGCGGCGGTTCGCAGCACCGGGTCAGCCTCGTCATCGGCCGCGCATAGCCGGGCCGTGTGCACTCCTGGCATGAGCGACACCACTCCCACCAACGGCCACGAACCGGACGGCTCCGACCGGGCGAACCGGGCAACGGCTCCGACCGGCTGGGGCGCCGCCCCGACCCCGACGTCGACCTCCACGCTCGACGCCCCGGCGCCGCAACAACCACAGCAGCAGCAGCAGCCGTACCGTGCGGACGCCGGCGCCGGCGCCCCGGGCGGCTGGGACTCCACCGCCCCGAACGGCACCACCCCCTGGTACGGAGCCGCAGCCGGCGCCGCGAGCCCGACCGACCGCCGCAGCACCGGCCCGAAGCCCCCGTGGTTCTGGCCGCTCCTCGCCGCGATCGTCGGACTCGCCGCACTGCTCGTCGGCGGAGGCGTCGGGTTCGCCATCGGCCACGCGATCGGTGCGGACCGGACGCAGTCGACGACGCAGGTGCCCGGCACGAACCGGTTCCCGGGCAACGGCACCGGCCAGGCCCCCGGCAGCACCGACGGCACCGACGGCACCGGGAGCTGACCGGCGGGTACGATCCGTCCCATGCGGAAGACCACTGCCGGTCTGTTCACGTCGGTCGACGGCGTCGTGCAGGACCCCTACGAGTTCCAGTACGACAGCTTCGACGACGAGCTCGGCGCCGGGATGGGTGCCTTCATGGCCCGCACCGACACCGTGCTGCTCGGCCGGAACAGCTACCTCGAGTGGTCCGAGTGGTGGCCCGCCCACCCGGAGGACCCCTTCGGGCAGTGGATCAACCCGATCGAGAAGCACGTGGCCTCCACCACGCTCGGCGACGACCTGACCTGGCAGAACAGCACGCTGATCCCGGGCGACGTCCCCGCGTTCGTCCGCGACCTGCAGCAGCGCGACGGGGCGGACATCGCCGTGTGCGGCAGTGTCACGCTCGTCCGCAGCCTGCTGTTCGCCGGGGTCCTCGACGAACTGCAGCTCATGATCCACCCGGCGATCGCCGGCCGTGGCCGGCCACTGTTCGAACCGACCGATCCGCCCACGCGCCTGCGTCTGGTCGACAGCACCGTGACGAGCAAGGGGAACGTGCTGAACACCTACGGGCGGTTCGACGCCTGACGGACGCACCACGGGCCTCCCGGCCTCTGCCCGTCATGCGCCCCGGCAAACCGCGCGTACCCTCGTGGGTGACCATCCGCACCCGAGGAACACCGGAGCAAGCATGACCCAGGACACCCGCCCGCACGTCGTCATCGTCGGCGGTGGATTCGCCGGTGTGGCCGCCATGCGGGAGCTCGCCGACGCGCCGGTCCGGGTGACCCTGGTCGACCGTCACGTCTACAACATGTTCCAGCCCCTGATGTACCAGGTGGCGACGGGCGGCCTGAACGCCGGCGACGTGACGTACTTCCTGCGCTCGCTCCGGGCCCGCCAGTCGAACGCCGAGTTCCGTCACGGCCTGCTCACCGGCATCCGCACCGACGAGCGCATCGCCGAGATGTCCGACGGTGAGCACCTGCACTACGACTACCTGATCCTCGCCAACGGCGTGAACACGAGCTACTTCGGCACCCCCGGTGCGTACGAGTACGCGTACTCGATGTACTCCCGCTCGCAGGCACTCCGCATCCGCGACGAGCTGTTCACCCGGCTCGAAGAAGCGGCGGCCAACCAGGGCCCCGACGAGATCCGCATCGTGATCGTCGGTGGCGGTGCGACCGGTGTCGAGATGGCCGGCGCGCTCGCCGAGCTCCGCGACCAGGCACTCGTCGGCGCGTACCCGGAGATCGAACGCGGCAACATCTCGATCACGCTCGTGCATCGCAGCGGCGAGCTCCTCAAGCCGTTCGCCCCGCGCCTGCGCCGCTACGCCGCCAAGGTGCTCCGCAAGCGCGGTGTCGTGCTGCGGCTGAACACCGGCGTCTCCGAGGTCAAGCGCGACGGCGTGATGACCGCGGACGGCGAGTTCATCCCCGCGTCGCAGGTGATCTGGGCGACCGGTGTCGCCGCCCACAAGGAGGTCTCCGGCTGGGGCCTGCCGCAGACCCACGGTGGCCGCATCCAGGTGAACGACGACCTGAGCGTGAAGGGCGCCGAACGGATCTTCTCCGCCGGCGACATCGCCGCGCAGGACGACGCCCTCGCCCAGCTCGCCCAGCCCGCGCTCCAGGGCGGACGGCACTCGGCGCGGCAGATCGTGCGCCTGCTCGAGGGCAAGGCCACCGAGCGCTTCAAGTACTTCGACAAGGGCACCATGGCGACGATCGGCACGAACGCCGCGGTCGCCCAGCTGCGCGGCGGGATCACGATGGTCGGCCCGGTCGCCTGGCTCGCCTGGGTGTTCGTGCACATCACGAGCCTGCTCGGCGCCGGCAACCGGATGTCGACCCTGACCCACTTCTTCGTCCGCTACGTGTGGTTCATGCGGAAGCGCTCGATCCCGATCGTCGGCGACGTCCGGCCGGTGCGCCCGAACGGCGACCGCGAGCCGGACCCCTGGCAGCTGCAGAAGGCCGAGTAGCCGCGCGCGTTCGCTCGCACGCTCGCTTGGTGAGCAGGAACGGTCGGGTCCGCACGTCGGACCCGACCGTTCCTGCTCACGGTGTGCGTGCGGTGGACGCGGGGCGCGAGGGCCTGGAGGCGCGGTGCGGGCCGGCCACGGGCCTCCCGGCCGGCGCGTGGTGCGCGGGGCTGGCGCCGACGCGTGGTGCGGACCCCGGGACCGCGGGGCAGGCCGACGAGCCTGGTGCGCGCCGCTCGTTGAGACTCCTCTTACCCGCGAGGAGGACCCTGGTGGGCGACACGCAACCGAGCAGCGCGGGGAGGGACCATGGCGACGACCACGCTGACCCACGCGCCGACGCAGGCGCAGCCACAGCACCGCACGGCCGCCCCGGAGCGCTCCGGGGCGGGGACGCAGCAGGCTCCGCCACCCCCGCTGACGCACCGCGCACCCGCGCTCGACGGACTCCGGACCCTCGCCATCCTGGTCGTCGTCCTGTACCACCTGCACGTGCCGCAGTTCGAGGGCGGCTTCATCGGCGTGACGGTGTTCTTCGTGCTGTCGGGCTTCCTCATCACGACGCTGCTGCTCGGCGAACGGCGTCGCACCGGGCGGGTGCGCCTCGGCTCGTTCTGGGTGAAGCGGTTGCTCCGCCTGTACCCGGCACTGCTCGCGTTCGTCGTCGTCGGGCTCCTGCTCTGGAACTGGGTCGGTGACTACAAGGGCGCTTCGCTGCAGTCCGGCGAAGCGGCGTTCATCGCGCTGACCTACACGGGCAACCTGTTCCGCGCCTTCTGGGACACCTCGCAGGGCGTCTTCGCGCACACGTGGAGCCTGTCGATGGAGGAGCAGTTCTACCTGGTGTGGCCGCCGGTCCTGGTCCTGCTCGCCGCACTCCGGGTCCGCCGTCGCTGGCTGTTGACGGGGCTCGGGATCCTGGTCGTCGGGGCGTCGGCGGCGTCGTGGGCGAGCTACCGCAGCCCGAGCGGCGGTGCCACGCCCGACGTCTACTTCTCGCCCGTGCTCGGGGTCGTGCCGCTGGCGATCGGCTGCGGGCTGGCCCTGCTGCTCGACGACGAACGGGTGCGCGTGCGGGCCGCCGGGGTCCTCGGGCATGTGGCGACCTGGCTCGGTCTCGTGCTGCTGGTCGGGGTGCTCCTCTGGATCGACGATGACTGGACGCAGCACGCGTCGACGTTCGGCATCGTGCTCCCGCTGACCGGGCTGATCGCGGCGGTGGCGATCGGCGGGCTGGTCTCGGTCCGCTCCCCCGTGTCCGCCGCCCTGGCCTGGACGCCGGTGTCGTGGTTCGGCCGCCGGGTGTCGTACTCGGCGTACCTCTGGCACCCGCTGGTGATCGCGCTGCTCGGCACCTTCGCGATCGGCCCCTGGGGCTCGGTCGGCCTGGTCGGCGCGGTGGTGATCGTGTCGATCGGAGCCGCGTACGCCGTCGAGGTGCCCGTCGAGCGGTTCCGCGCACGAGTGCGAGCGGGTCGCGATGCCGCAGTACCGCAGCGCCCGCGCACGCGCCCGCGCCCGCGCAGCGCATCGAGTGAGCAGAAGGTGTCGAGTACGGCCCGCTGACCCGACGCCTTCTGCTCACTGAACGCCGCGGCGATCGGTCACCGTAGGCTCACTCCGTGCCCATCGAACGCGTCGACGTCCTCGTCGTCGGCGGCGGCCCCGTCGGGCTGTTCCTGGCGGCACTCCTGGCGGCGCGGGGCGTCGACGTCCGGGTGTGGGAACGACGGGCCGAGCCGCCGACCGGTTCGCGGGCCATCGGCATCCACCCGCCATCCCTCGACGCGTTCGCCGCGATCGGCCTGGACACCGCGGTGCTCGCCGAGGCGTCACTGGTGCATGCCGGCGTGGCCCGCAGCCGTGGCCGGACCCTGGGCACCCTGCGCTTCGACCGTGCGTCGCCGACCCACCCGTACGTGGCCACCCTCGACCAGCACCGCACCGAGTCCCTGCTCCGCGACCGGCTCCGGGCCAGCGCACCGAGCGCCCTGCGGACCGGCACCACCCTGACGGCGCTGTCCCGGCACCCCGACCACGTCGACGCCACCGGGACCGGACCGGACGGCGACACCGTGACGGTCCGTGCGGCCTTCGTCGTCGGGGCCGACGGTGCCCGGAGCGCCGTCCGCGACCTGCTCGGCATCGGCACGTCCGGGCGCGAGTACCCCGACCGCTACGTGATGGGCGACTTCGCCGACCCCGAGGCACCGTCGGCCCGGTCGGCCGCGCTGGTCGACGTGGGCCCGGACGGCGTCGTCGAGTCCTTCCCACTGCCGGGTGCGCGTCGCCGGTACGTCGCCCTGGTGCCGGACGACGACGCGTTCGCCTCGGCCGAGGGCAGCTGGACGGGCACGCCGGACCCCGCGGTCGTCGCACGCCTGGCCGCACTCGTCGCCGAGCGCACCGGTGTCGTCCCCGACCCCGCGACCTGCTCGATGACCAGCGGCTTCCGGGTGCGCCGCCGCACCGCCGACCGCGTGGGCGTCGGCCGAGCCGTGCTCGTCGGGGATGCCGCCCACGAGATCAGTCCGATCGGCGGGCAGGGCATGAACCTGGGGTGGCTCGACGCCGCCGAGCTCGCGCCGTTGCTCGCCGGAGCGGTCCGCACCGGCACGGCCGGGCCGTGGCCGGGCTACGCCGCCCGCCGCCAGGCAGCCGCCCGCCGCGCGGCTCGGCAGGCCGAGGCGAACATGGCACTGGGCCGTCCGCTCGGCCCCGTCACGGCGACCGGCCGGGAGGCGCTGCTCCGGACCGCCCTGTCCCTGCCGACCGCGCACGGCCTGGCCCGGCTCTACGCGATGCGCTGGGCCTGACGGCTCGCGTCCAGGCGCACCGGCGCAGTCGCGCAGTCGCGCAGTCGCGCAGTCGCGCAGTCGCGCAGTCGCGCAGTCTGTTCCGCGTCGTCAGGCGACGAGTCGCGCGCCCGCGAAGCCGAGCTCGACGACGAGCACGAGGGACGACGCGATGACCAGCCGGAACAGGGTGCGTGACGCCCGCCCCGCGAGCACCAACCGGACGCCGACGACGGCGAGCACCGCCACCACGACGGCACCGAGGACCGCGAGCACGACCCCGAGCCCCTGCACGGGGTCGTCGCCGAGCACCTGTCCGCCGAGCACCAGCGCTGCAGCGACGACGAGCGAGGCGAACGCGACGATCCCCGCGCCCCGGAGCCCGAGCCGGTGCGGGAAGCCCCGCACCCCGGTGGCGGCGTCGTCGACCAGGTCGGGCAGCACGTTCGTGCAGTGGATGGCGATCCCGAAGACGGCCCCGGTGGCGATCGCCCACCACGCCGGCCACTGTCCCTCGGGCCCGGCCGCGACGGACACGACGGGCAGCAGCCCGAAGGCGACGACGAACGGCGTCACCGACCACGCCGAACGCTTCAGCCCGGCGTCGTAGGCCCAGCCCGCGGCGACGAGCACGAGGTGCGCGACCGCGGCGACCGGCCCCAGGAACAGCGAGAGCACCACGGCGATCCCGGCGGTGGCGTAGGCGGCGGTACGGACGGTACCGACGGCGATGAGGCCGCGGGCGACGGGCTTGTCGCTCCGCCCGACGGCCCGGTCACGGTCCGCGTCGATCCAGTCGTTCGCCAGCCCGATGGACAGCTGCCCGGCGACGACCGTCAGCGCCACCAGCACCACGAGCCACACGGGGTGCCCCACGGCGGCGGCGATCACCGCGGCGAGGACGGTCACGGTGACCGTGGGTCCGGGGTGCGACGACGCGAACAGCAGACGCGCGGTCGACGGGGTGCGGCTGGCGGTCACCCGGTCAGCGTACGGATCGCCCCTGCGCGGTCGTGGGGCGGATCACGGAACCGCCGTCACCTCGACGCTGAAGCGGTCGACGAGCTCACGCTTGAGCACCTTGCCGCTCGGGCCGAGCGGCAGCGCGTCGAGCACGTGCACCACTCGCGGGTACTTGTAGGCGGCGATCTCGGCGGCGACGAAGTCGACCAGGACCTGCGGCTCGACGGTCGCGCCGGCGCGCAGGACCACCGCGGCCTCGACCTCTTGCCCGTGCACCGCGTGCGGCACGCCGAACACCGCGGCCATCGCGACGTCGGGGTGGGTGGCGAGGACCTCCTCGACCTGCCGCGGGTACACGTTGTAGCCGTTGCGGATGATCATGTCCTTCGTGCGGTCGACGATCGTCAGGTACCCGTCGTCGTCCTTCGTGCCCAGGTCACCGGTGCGGAACCACCCGTCGACGATGGCCTCGGCGGTGTCCTCGGGCCGGTCGAGGTACCCGTTCATCAGGTTGTGGCCGCGGATCACGAGCTCGCCGATCTCACCGTGCGGCAGCATGACGATCGCGTCGCGGACCTCGGGGTCGGCGATCTCGACGTCGATGCCCCACACCGCGGTGCCGATGGTGCCGGGCCGCGGCGGTTGCCCGACGTGGTTGAAGGTGGCGACCGGCGAGGTCTCGGTCAGCCCGTACCCCTCGTGGATCGGCGCGTCGAAGACCTGCTGGAACCGCTCGAGCACCGCCAGCGGGAGCGAGGCCCCGCCGGAGATCGCGTACCGGAGCGTCGGACGGGCCTCGGACCGGGTCGCGGCGTCGAGCAGCGCCATGTACATCGTCGGGACGCCCATGAAGATGCCGCAGCCGTGCTCGACCATCGCGGCGAGCGCCGTGTCACCGTCGAACTTCGGCAGCATGACGAGCGTCGCGCCGGTCCGGAACCCGGTGTTCATCGTGCAGGTCTGCCCGAACGTGTGGAACAGCGGCAGGGCGCCGAGCAGGACGTCCCCGCGGTGCATGTCGAACGTCGTCATCAGGTTCGTGTTGACCTGTTCGAGCAGCGCGAAGTGCGAGCCCTCGGCACCCTTGGGCTGGCCGGTGGTGCCGCTCGTGTACAGGATCGTGGCGGTGTCGAACGGGTGCCGCGGCACGTAGGTGTCGAGCGGTTCGCTCTGCGCGGCCAGGGCCTCGAGTCGGTCGGGGCCGGCCGCGGACCCGTCGTCGGTCGTCGCCGGTGCGAGCACGGTGACGACGTCGACCCCGGCGAGCTCGGCACCGGCGGCACCCTCACCGAGCAGCGGGGCAGCACAGACGAGCAGCGTCGCGCCGCTGTCGCGCAGGACGTACTCGATCTCGCGGCGCTTCAGCAGCGCGTGCACGGGCACGGCCACCGCGCCGAGGGCCAGCGTGGCGTAGTACACGCGGGGGAAGTCCGCGACGTTCGGCACGAGCATCGCCACCTTCGACCCCTCGGTCACGCCCCGCGCGCGGAGTGCCCCGGCGTAGGCCAGGGTCTGCGCCCACAGCTCGGCGTAGGTCGTGCGGACGTCGCCCACGATGACGGCGACGTCGTCCGGGTAGCGTGCCGCCGACTCGGCGAGGATCGCTGCGACCGACGCGGTCGCGCGGGTGGTGTGGGTGTCGTGCATGCCGGTCTCCGTCTTCGTCGACGACCTCGTCGTCGTCACCGCCGATCCTACGGCTCGACCCGGCGGACCGGTCAGGCGGCGGACGCCGCGGGTTCCCGCCGACGGAGGAGCACCCCGGACGCCAGGGCGATCCCGAGCAGGACGACGAGTCCGCCGACGGGCTCGTTCCACCGCACCCGCTCCCCCAGCACGAGCACACCGAGCGCCACCCCGACCACCGGCGTCAGGTACGTGACGGTGGAGGCGCGACCGGCGCCCCACGCCTGCACGAGCCGGGTGTTCCAGGCGTAGGCCAGCCCCGTGCCGACGCAACCGAGTGCGATCATCGCGGCCACGATCCTCCCGTCCAGCTGCACCGGACCGGTCGCGATGACGGGCGCGACCAGCAGGAGCATCCCGGAGGCCAGCGTCAGCTGGACCGTCGCCAGCGTGACCGGGTCGTACACGCTCGCCACCGCGACCCGGCGCAGGTAGGCGAGCCCGATGCCGTAGGACGCGGTCATGCCGAGCAGCGCGACCTGCCCCGGCACGCTCGCCAGGACCTCCGGGTCGGTCAGCACGTCCCACGGGCCGACCAGCACGAGCACCCCGACGATGCCGAGCACGATCCCGAGCACCTGCCGTCTGCGCAGCCGTTCGGACGGCACGAGCACCGCGAGCGCGGCCAGCGTCATGATCGGCGTCGTCGCGTTGTAGATGCTCGCGAGCCCGGACGGCACCGTCTGCTCGGCCCACGCCATCAGCGACGACGGCACCGCGTTGAGGAAGACCGCGACGACCGCCAGGTGCGCCCAGGTCCGCGGCTCCCGGGGCCACCGCCGACGGGTCGCCAGGAGCACCACGACCAGCGTGACCCCACCGAGCACGGTCCGCACGGTGGCGACCTGCTGCGGGGCGAGACCGTCGAGTCCGATCTTCGCGAAGAGGAAGCTCGATCCCCAGGTCAGTGCGACGAGGGCGTAGAGGAGGGCGTTCACGTGGCCTAGTGTCGGACCACCGGGTGACATGCGGCAAACGCATGTCACTCATGCCGCCATGAGGAGGACGCATGACCGTCTCGGTCCAGCAACTGCGCGCGTTCGTCGCCACGCTCGACGCCGGGTCCTTCACCGCAGCGGCCGCCGCGCTGGGCGTCGGCCAGTCCGCGGTGTCCCACGCCGTCGCCGGGCTCGAACGCGAGGTCGGCGGCCCCGTGGTGCGCCGCGGCACGGTCGCCGCCGCCACACCGCTGGGCGACCGCCTGCTGGCCCACGCCCGCAGCGTGCTCGCCTCGGTCGAAGCCCTGGAGGCGGTGGTCCGGCCCGCCACGGCGCGCGGCACCGTGCGCCTCGCCGCCGTCCCCACCGTCTGCCAGGGCCTGCTGCCGCGGCTCCGCGAGCTGTGGGCGGTGACCCTGCCCGACGTCGACGTGCAGGTCTACGAGGGGGACGACGACGAGATGCCGGAGTGGCTCGAGGCCGGCACCGTCGACGCCGCCGTGCTCGTCGACCCGTCGCCGGCACCCGCGGGTGGCGTGGTCGTGGCGCGGGACGAGATGGCCGCCGTGATCCGCCGCGACCACCCCCTCGCCGAACTGCCCGCGCTCACCCTCGACGACCTGCACGAGGACGGTCTGGTGGCGGGCGGCGGTGGCTGCGAGTACCAGATCCAGAAGCTCCACGAACTCGACGGCCGCCCGTTCCGCTACGCCCACCGGGTGCGGGAGATGAGCACGATGTTCGGGATGATCCAGCGGGGCGAGGGCGTGTCGATCGTGCCGACCCTGGGCCGCGGGATGCTGCCGCCCGACCTCGTGATGATCCCGATGGCCCGGCGGCTCGAACGGACCCTGGTGCTGAGCGGGCCGTCGTCCCGTGCGTGGCATCCGTTGGCGCGGGCGCTGGTCGACGCGGTCTGAGAGGGACGCCCCCTGGTCAGGCTGCTCCGGCAGCTCCGACCTTCGGCGGATCCGCTCGTCCCGACGGCTCCCTAGGCTCGGGGCATGACCTCGACCACGCTCCCCGCCGTGCCGCTCGGGCAGCGTGTGTGGTCCCAGACCTGGCGTGTCGCCGTCGCGGCCCTGACCGGGCTGCTCACCGCGGGGCTCGTGTGGCCGACGATGGACACCCGTGGGTGGAGCGACCTGCACGTCGGCGCACTGATCCTCGGCGACGTGGGTGCCGGTCTGGCCGCCCTCGTCCTCCTGCCGTTCCGGCACCGGGCACCGCTGGTGATCACCGTCGTCATCGGTGCCCTCAGCTCGGTGTCGACGTTGGCGGTCGGAGCGGCCGCGATCGCCACGGTGTCGCTCGCCACCCGGCGCCGGGCCGTCGAGCTCGCCGTCGCCGGTGCGGTGCTGCTCGGTGCCACGGTGCTCTACGACGTCGTCCTGGCGCCCCCGGCCGACGACATGCCGCTCTGGCAGATCTTGATCGCGGGCGTCGTCGGCATCGCCCTGCTCGTGGTCATCGGCATCGCGATCGGGCAGCGCCGGGCGCTCCTGCTGTCGCTGCGTGAGCGGGCCGCCCTGCTCGAACGCGACCAGCAGCTGCGCGAGGACCGTGCCCGCGAGCAGGAGCGCGCCCACATCGCCCGCGAGATGCACGACGTCCTGGGCCACCGGCTGTCCCTGGTCGCGCTGCACGCCGGTGCCCTCGAGTACCGCGGCCCGGGGCTCACCCTCGACGAGACCGCCGCGGCTGCCGGGGTCGTACGGGCCGAGGCGCACTCCGCACTGACCGACCTGCGCGACGTCCTCGGGGTGTTGCGCGACCCCGCGGCGAACGGCGGCGACGAGGTGACCGGCACCGCGCCTCCGCAGCCGACGCTCGTCGACCTGCCCGCCCTGCTCGACCAGGCGCGTGCCGGCGGTGCGACCGTCCGGGCGCGCGTCGACACCGACGGCGCAGCAGTGCCGACGGCAGTCGGCCGGCACGCCTACCGGATCGTGCAGGAATCGCTGACGAACGCCCGTCGGCACGCCCCCGGACAACCCGTCGACGTGGTGGTCGAGACCGTCCCCGGTCCCGGGGTCCGGGTGGTGGTGTCGAACACGCTGACCGACGGACCTGCGCACGCGGACGCGTCCGGGAAGACCGCCGGGCACGGCCTGCGCGGGCTCGCCGAACGCGCCCGTCTCGTCGGCGGGAGCTTCCGCGCCGGCAGCGACGACGGACGCGTGCACGTGGTCGAGGCGGTGCTGCCGTGGACCCCGTGACCGCTCCCGTCCGCGTCGTCCTGGTCGACGACGACCAGCTCGTGCGCGTCGGGCTCCGCATGCTGCTCAGCGGCGACGACGGCCTGGTGGTGGTGGGCGAAGCGGGCGACGGGTTCGAGGCCGAGGGCGTCATCGCGTCGACCGCGCCCGACGTCGTGCTCATGGACATCCGGATGCCCCGGTGCGACGGACTCGTCGCCACCGAACGCGAACTGCGCCGCCGACCCGACCTGGCCGTCCTCGTGCTGACGACCTTCGAGGGGGACGACCTCGTGCTCGGAGCACTGCAGGCCGGCGCCCGTGGGTTCCTGCTCAAGGACACCCCGCCGCACGAACTCGTGCAGGCCGTGCGGACCGTGGCGGCCGGGCGCTCGATCCTGTCCCCGTCCGTGCTCGACCGGGTCATCGCGTTCGCGGCCGGATCCCGCTCGGGCCAGGCGGCCGGTGGCCCGGGCGGCGCACCGGCCGGGCCACCGGTCGATGCCGCTGCGGACGACACCGAGGCGCGCCGGATGCTCGCCCTGCTGACCGAGCGGGAGCGGGAGGTCGCACTCGCCGTGGCGAACGGGGCGTCCAACGCGCAGATCGCCGCCGACCTGTACGTGGGCCTGGCCACCGTGAAGACGCACGTCGGGCACGTGTACGAGAAGTTCGGCGTCGAGAACCGGGTGCAGCTGGCACTCGTGGTGCACGCGGCCCGGCGGGCAGAGCCGAGCGCGTGACCGGGTGACCGGGGCGCCGGGTGACCAGTCCGCCGGGTAAACGGTCCGCCGGGTGCCCGGGTGCCCGGGTGACCGGGTGACCGTCGGCTGAACGGTCGACGGTGCCCCCTCGGCAGGATGGACCGATGGCCGAGACGCACGTGAAGACGTTCACCACCGCGGACGAAGCGGCAGCCGAAGCCGCCGGACTCGCCTGGCTCGCCGAGGCCGAGGACACCGGAGGCACCCGCATCGCCCGCGTGCTCGGGCGCCCGACCCCGACCGTGCTCGACCTCGAGCTCATCTCCGACGGCTCCCCCACCGCCGCCCAGGCCGAGCGGTTCGGCCGGTCCCTCGCACACACCCACGCCGCCGGTGCCGACCACTGGGGTGCACCGCCCGCCGGCTGGACCCGCGGTGCGGCGCTGCGGATGGGCCGCTCGCGGACGCCGTTCGTCACGGCCGAGCAGGCACCGGCGACCTGGGGCGAGTTCTTCGCCGAGTACCGAATCCGCGACTTCGTCCGCCGCATCGTCGACGCCGGCGGGTTCGACCACGCCGAGGCCGCCGTGTTCGAGCGGGTCGCCGCACGCGTGCAGGACGGCACACTCGGGTCCCCGCAGCCCGCGCTCGTCGGGGACCGACCCGCACGCCTGCACGGTGACCTGTGGGCAGGCAACGTCCTCTGGCCGACGGACTCGTCCGAACCAACCGGCGCCGTGCTCATCGACCCGATCGCCCACGGCGGGCACGCGGAGACCGACCTGGCACTGCTCGGGCTGTTCGGGCTGCCCCGGCTCGAGACGGTGCTCGCCGCCTACGACCGGGAGTCACGGCTGGCCGACGGCTGGCAGGAGCGCGTCGAGCTCCACCAGCTCGCGCCGCTGCTGCTGCACGTGTTCCTGTTCGGCGGCTCGTACTCCGGGGCCGCACTTCGGGCAGCGCAGCGGTACGCCTGACCCCTCGCACCGTGCGGCCTCGCTCACCCCGTGCGAGGTTGCCCGCCCCGGTGCCGGCGCCGCACCGTGCGGCCTCGCTCAACCCGTGCGAGGTTGCCCGCCCGGGTGCCGGCGCCGCACCGTGCGGCCTCGCTCAACCTGTGCGGGGTTGCCCGCTCCGTGCAGCGCTACAACCGCGCACCGAGCAGGCGACCCCGCACGGACCGAACAACAGCGCACCGTGCGCCGCGCCGCCGCCCGCCGCGCCTCCGCCCGCCGCGCCTCCGCCCGCCGGCCAACCGCGCACCGTGCGGCCTCGCTCAGCCCGTGCGAGGTTGCCCGCCCTGTGCAGCACTACAACCGCGCACCGAGCAGGCGACCCCGCACGGACCGAACAACAGCGCACCGTGCGCCGCGCCGCCGCCCGCCGGCCAACCGCGCACCGTGCGTCCTTAGCCCGCACATAGCCGTCGCAGTGCAGCAGTCGGGGAACGCCCCGGATGCTCATCGACATGACCACGTACCCGATACCCGTGACCGACCGACGCGACCCCGCGCGCAGTGCCGCCCGGGATCGGCGCCGCCCGCCCCTCGCCCGACTGTTCCTCGGCGAGCGCGAAGACGCCCGCTGGCTCCGGCCGGCGTTCTGGGCGCTCCTGGCCGTGACCGCCGTGGTGTACCTGTGGGACCTCAGCGTCTCCGGGTACGCCAACAGCTTCTACGCCGCCGCCGTGCAGGCCGGCACGAAGTCGTGGGAGGCGTTCTTCTTCGGCTCCCTCGACTCATCGAACTTCATCACGGTCGACAAACCACCCGCCTCGCTGTGGGTGATGGTGCTGTCGGCCCGACTGTTCGGCTTCTCGAGCTTCAGCCTGCTGCTCCCCCAGGCGCTGATGGCCGTCGGTTCCGTCGCCCTGGTCTGGGGCACGGTCCGCCGCACCGTGGCCCGACTCGGAGCCACCACCGCGAACGTCGGCGCACTGCTCGCGGGCTTCGTCGTCGCAGCGACCCCGGCCGCGGCACTGATGTTCCGCTTCGACAACCCGGACGCCCTGCTCGTCCTGCTGATGACCGCCGGGGCGTACTGCACGGTGCGGGCGCTGCCGAAGGGCAGCTGGAAGTGGATCGCGCTCGCCGGGGTCGCCCTCGGGTTCGCGTTCCTGACGAAGATGCTGCAGGGCCTGCTCGTCCTGCCCGCCTTCGGCCTCGTCTACCTGTTCGCCGCCCGCACCGGCTGGGGCCGACGGGTGATCGGTCTGCTCGTCGCCGCCGGTTCCCTCGTGGTGGCCGCGGGCTGGTGGGTCGTCGCCGTGTGGCTCTGGCCCGCCGAGTCCCGCCCCTACATCGGCGGCTCGACGAACAACACCGTGCTCGACCTGGTGTTCGGCTACAACGGCCTCGGCCGGATCTTCGGAGGCTCGGGCAACGGCGGCGGAGGCGGCGGCATGACCGGCGGCACCGCCGGAGGCTCGTTCGGCGGCTCGACGGGCCTGAACCGCCTGTTCTCGTCCGAGATGGGGCTCGAGATCTCGTGGCTCCTGCCCGCGGCGCTCATCGCCCTGGTCGTCGGGCTGGTCGTCGTCGGCCGTCGGCACCTGGCCGATCCCGCACGCGCCGGACTGGTCCTCTGGGGTGGCTGGCTCCTGGTCACCGGACTCGTGTTCTCGTACATGTCCGGCACGATCCACCCGTACTACACGGTCGCCCTCGCCCCGGCCATCGCCGGACTCGTCGGCACCGGCGGCGCCCTGCTCTGGCACGCACGAGCCCGCTTCGTCGGCCGCCTCGGCCTCGCTGCGATGATCGGCGTGACCGCGTTCTGGGGCTGGTGCCTCCTCAACGAGAACCCGACCTGGCTGCCGTGGCTGCGCTGGGTGATGCTCGCCGGCGGGCTGCTGTCCGCGGCACTGATCGTCATCGGCAGCGTGCCGTCGCTGCGCCGACTCGTCACGGTCGGCGTCCTCGCCGGCACCCTGTTCGGCCTGTCCGGCACCACCGCCTACGCCCTCGCCACGACGACCGTCGCGCACTCCGGTTCGATCCCGAGCGTCGGTCCGGCGGGCAGCAGCTCCGGTGGGATGGGCGGCGGCACCGGTGGCTTCCCGGGAGGCACGGGCGGACCGGGTGGGTCGACCTCCGGCTCCGACGACGGCGGCTCCGACAGCACGTCCGACTCCCAGCAGGGTCCCGGCGGGACCCCGCCGGACGGCGCCTCCGGCGAGGCGCCGGAGATGCCGGACGGCACGTCCGGTACGGCACCGGGCAGTGGGCAGGACGGCACGGACGACGCGACCTCCGAGGGCGGGTCGGGGACGGGCCTCCAGGCCGGGGGTAGTGGCGAGGGCGCGTCGACCTCGTCCGCACTGCAGGAGCTGCTCGAGGCATCCGACGCGAAGTGGGCGGCCGCGGTCAACGGATCGCAGTCGGCCGCGCAGCTCGAACTCGACACCGACACCGCCGTGATGGCGATCGGCGGCTGGTCGAGCGACCCGGCACCGACGCTCGCGCAGTTCAAGGCCTACGTCGCCGACGGCGACATCGGGTACTACGTGTCGTCCGGCTCCGGCGGCGGCATGGGCGGCGGCTCGTCGACCGCGTCGGCGATCCAGGAGTGGGTCGCAGCGAACTACGGGTCGACGACCGTCGGCGGCCAGACCGTCTACGACCTGAGCAGCACGGAGTGACCGGCGACGAGGGCGCGGTGGATAGGCTCCGGGACATGCCCGGCACCCCGCTGCAGCGCACCGACGGCTCCCCCGTCCGCGCCCTCGTCGTCGACGACGAGCACGCCCTGGCCGAGGCCGTCGCCCTGGCGTTCGCGGGCGACGGCTGGGCCGTGCGGTCGGTGCACCGCGGGCGCGACGTGCTGTTCGCGGCCCGGGAGTTCCAGCCCGACGTGATCGTGCTCGACGTGATGCTGCCGGACATCGACGGGTTCGAGGTGCTCGAACGGCTCCGCGACGCCCGCGACGGCGTGCGGGTGCTGTTCCTCACCGCACGCGACGCCCCCGAGGACCGGCTCGCCGGGCTGACCGGCGGCGGCGACGACTACCTGACCAAGCCCTTCGGCATCGAGGAGCTGCTCGTCCGTGCGCGGATCCTGGCGCGCACCTCGGCCCGGGTCGCCGCGGCCGGGGCGAGCGCCGAGGTCGTGGTCGGGGACCTCCGCCTCGACGAGGACGCCCGCTCGGTCAGCCGTGCCGGGGACCGGATCGAGCTCACGCCGACCGAGTACGAGCTGCTGCGGCACCTGGCCCGGAACGCCAACCGGGTGCTGTCCCGCGAGCAGCTGCTGGCGAGCGTGTGGGGCATGGACTTCGGCACGTCGTCGAACCTGGTGGACATGTACGTGTCGTACCTGCGGAAGAAGCTCGACGCCGGACGAGAGCCGATGCTGCAGACCGTCCGTGGGGCGGGGTACGTGCTCCGGCCGGCGACGTGAGCCGCCTCGGGCGCACCGGGCGTGTGCCGTCGCTGCGCTGGCGGATCGTGGCGGCCGTGGCCCTGCTGCTCGTCGCGACCAACGTCGTCGTGGGGGCGGTGACCGTCGTCGCCTTCCGGGGGTACCTGGTCGACCGGCTCGACGCGGAGCTGTCGACGGCGGCGATGCGGACGGTCGGCGGACGGGACGGGGCCGAACCGCCGCCCGGGGCCTCCGGGCCGCCGCCGGGGTCGTCGTCCTCGTCGTCGTCGTCGTCCTCGTCGTCGTCCTCGTCCTCGTCGTCGGACTCGGATGATCTGCCGGATCCCGACAACGCCTTCATCGGTGCGCCGGGGCAGTCGGCGGGCACGGTCATCGCCATCGTCCGAGACGGCGACCTGGTGCTCGGTGGCTACACCGACGGGGACGGTGACCAGCGCCGCCTGACCGCGGCGCAGCAGCGGACGCTCGCCGCGGTGCAGACCGGCGGCGACCCCGTGACGGTCGAACTCGGCGCGCTCGGGGACTACCGGGCGCAGGCGGTCAGCGACGACGGCGACGTGTTCGTCACCGCGCTCCCCCTCGGTGACCTCGACGCCGCGATCGCCCGGTTGCTGCTCGTCATCGGGGTCGTCACGGTGCTCGGGCTCGCCGTCGCCGCGTGGGCGCTCACGGTGCTCGTCCGTCGATCGCTCCGTCCGCTCGAACGCGTCGCCGCGGTGGCGTCCGGCGTGACCGCACTCGACCTGGAACGCGGAGACCCGGACATCCCCGTCCGCGTCTCCGACGCCGACCTGCGCGCGAACCGCGAGGTCGCGCAGGTCGGCAACGCGCTGAACCGGCTGCTGGGCCACGTCGTCCGAGCGCTCACCGTGCGTCGTGACGCCGAGGCCGGCATGCGGACGTTCGTCGCCGATGCCTCGCACGAGCTGCGGACCCCGATCGCCACCGTCCGGGCGTACGCCGAGCTGTCGGAGCGGACCTCGGACCTGGACGCCGTGCACCGCAACGTCGAACGGATCGGACGTGAGGCCGTCCGGATGGGCGACCTCGTCGACGAGCTGCTGCTGCTCGCACGGCTCGACGCCTCGGCCCTGGCGTCGGGGGCGCCGGCGTCGCAGGTCGTCCGCGAGCCGGTCGACCTGACGTCGCTCGTCGTCGACGCCACGATGGACGCCCGCGCGACGGCGCCGGACCACCGGTGGACGCTGCAGATCGTGGACGACCAGCCGGTGCTCGTGGCCGGTGACGAGGTGCAGCTCCGACGGGTGGTCACGAACCTGTTGACCAACGCCCGGACGCACACGCCGCCGGGGACTGCCGTCGTGGTGTCGTTGCAGTCGGTGCCCGGGTCGCGGTCGGCGTCTGCGTCTGCGTCTGCGTCGGACGGTGCCGTCGTCCGCTTCGTCGTGGCGAACGACGGGCCGCCGATCCCCGCCGAGTCCCTGCCGACCCTGTTCGACCGGTTCACCCGGGGTGAGGCCTCGCGCTCACGGGAGCACGGCACGAGCGGCCTCGGGCTCGCGATCGTGCGGGCCGTGGTCGTGGCGCACGGCGGCATCGTGCGGGTCGCGTCCGAGCCCGGCCGGACCGCGTTCACCGTGGACCTGCCTGCCTCGGGCGCTTCGTGAGCAGAAGACATCGGGTGCCGCGACCGCACTCGACATCTCCTGCACACCGAGTGCCGTCCCGGTCGCATACTGGTCGGAGAACGCCGGACGAGGAGGCACCGTGACGAACGCGTACGACAAGCTCCCGGGCCGCCCCGACCCCGCCGACCTGGTGGTCGAGGTCCCGGCGTTCGAGGACGACCGCCCCCAGCCCGAGCCCGCACCGCCCGCCGCGGCGCCGGAGCTCGTGGCCGCGACCGAGTTCGCGCGCTCCTCGCACGCACCGCCCACGATCCGCCGGACCCAGATGCGGGCGGGCGCCTGGATCGCGGGCGTCCCGATCGCGGCGCTCGTGGTCGTCGCGATCGTGCAGATCCTGCTGCCCCGCTGACCGAGAGCGTCACTGATATGTAGAGTGGTAGGCCGTGGGGACGCGGTGGTGACGACAGCGACGAACGGGTACCGAGAGGTCTTCGTCGATGAGTCGAAGGTCAAGGACTACCTCCTCGTCGCCGTCTGCCTCGAACGCTCATCGACACGGGCCGCACGGTCGGCACTCACCGGCCTCGTCCTGCGTGGGCAGTCGCGCCTGCACATGCGGAAGGAGAGCGACGCCCGTCGCCGGCTGATCCTCAGCACGATCGCGTCCTTACCGGTGGAGGTCACGGTCTTCCGTGCCGTCAAGGACGGGCGATCCGACACAGCACGCCGCGCTGCGTGCCTCAGACGACTCGTCGCCGCCACCGCGGTGTCCCCGCGCGTCAGCGTGTGCTTCGAACGGGACGAGACACTCATCCGCAAGGACCGACAGTGGATCGTCGAGGCGACGCGGGACTCGGGTGGCGCCCGTCTGGTCCACCGCCACGAGACGGCTGCACACGAACCGCTCCTGGCCCTGCCGGATGCAGTCGGGTGGGCGTGGGCGAAGGGCGGCGACTGGAGACGTCGTTGTCCACCGGAGATCACCGTGATCGACGTCTGAAACGCGCAGAACCCGAGCGCCCAACCGTCCGGATGGGTCTCGGGTCCACTTCTCGAAGCTCAACGCAACGAGCACGATCACGCTACCACCGTGCCATGTCACCGCCAGGACCGGCAGACGATGGCACGGCGATCGGGCGTCGTCCGGATCGTCAGACGATCGACCAACGTCGAGACTCAACGCGTGCATCCGCGTCGGAGCGCACGCAGGCTGGGTCCTGTCCGAGCAAGACGACCCGAACGGGTCACCACTGCAGAGATGGGAAACACGATCATGAACTCGTTCAAGCGCAAGTCCGTGAAGCTCCTCGCCGGCACCGCCCTCGGCGGCGCCGTCATCGCCGGGGCGTTCGTCGCAGCCCCCGCGCAGGCCGCCGAGCCGGCGCCGCCCAGCACCTCGTCGTCCGTCGGCGGCAGCGTCAACGTCAACCTCGACCCGGTCGCGATCGTGAACGCGATCAAGGACGCGGTCAACGACCAGAGCGACCGCGGCGGTGCCGTGCAGGCGGCGCTCGACGTCGGCTACTGGAACGCCGGCAACCCCGACCGCCTCACCGTCGCGGTGGTCAACAAGAACCAGGACATCACCGTCGAGGGCGACGTCGCGGACGCCCAGTCGATCGACATCAAGGGTGGCAACTACGTCATCTACTGGTTCAAGGGCCCCGGCAAGGTCACCAACAACGGTGACGGCGGCTGGCTGAACTGGGGTGTGTTCGGCAACATCGAGCGCATCGACAACGTCATCCACGTCAACGGCGGCTGACTCCTCCGTTCGTCGGCGACGCCCCCTGGGACCTCGGTCTCAGGGGGCGTCGCCGTCCGACCGCGCCGCTTCGATCGCCGACGGCCGGTTGCGTGCAGCCAGCATGAAGTCCCGCCGAGACCGGATCCAGCCCCGGACGAAGGCGACCGACACCAGCGCCGTCCGGTTCGGCGCGTTCCAGGACTTCATCAACCGGCCGAGGTGCCAGGCGACGGCCTGCCGGCTGTAGGCGGTCTCCTTGGCGATGGCGTCGTTCGACAGCCCGCGGGCGGCGAGCGCCAGCATCCGTTCCTCGGTCTCGTCCAATCCGGGCGCCGATGCCACCAGGTCGATGTCGTCGGTGCCGAGCGCTGTCGTCGCGTCCGCCGACGCCCCTCCCCGGTGCTGCGCCCAGGCCTCCGCCCAGCACGAGCCGAGTTCGTGTGCCACGAGCGATGCCCGGCTCATCGCGAGCATCGTCCTGCCGGCGTGGTCGATCGTCGTCGCGTGCTCGCGGGTGGCCGTGTGCATGACGAGGGCGAAGACACGGATCGCGGGCAGAGCGCCGCGGAGCACGACCGAGACGTCGACCTGCGGGTCGTCGGCGCTGGCGGCTGCGACCTCGCGGAGCCGCACCAGGCACTCCGGGTCGAGCGGCTCCCCACGCTCGACCGCGCGCAGTGCCGCGGGGAGCACGAGCGGGACGATCTGCTCGTACCGACGCCGGAGCCAGTCGTGCCCGTCGGGTCGGATGCCGTGCAACGGTGGCGCGAGCAGCAGCTCCGTGAACTCCGGGCACCGCTCGTCGAGCGCCAGCCCCAGCCGCTCCCCGGGGAGCAGCACGGCCGTCCGTCGTGCGTCGTCGCGCTCGGTCGTCATCGTGCGTCGAACGTATCCGGACAACAGGTGTCGTGTCCGCTGCGTTCACGTGGTGTTCGTTCTTACCCGGGCCACAGCGCCCTGCCTCGGCCCCCGTAGCCCCGCTGCCGAGCATGAGCGGCATGACGGAGACGAACCAGCCCCTCGACATCGACATCGTCGTCCCCTGCTACAACGAGCAGGACACGCTCGCCGCCCACGTGCGACGGCTCCACACCTTCTGCCGGACGTCGTTGCACCACTCGTGGCGCATCACGATCGCGGACAACGCCTCGACCGACGACACCGCCCGGATCGCCGACGACCTCGCCGCGATGCTCCCCGGCGTGCACGCGGTGCACCTGCCCGAGAAGGGCCGGGGCCGCGCGCTCAAGGAGGTCTGGGCGGCATCGCCGGCGGCCGTGCTCGTCTACGTGGACGAGGACCTGTCAACCGACCTCGCCGCGCTCGAACCCCTCGTGGCGCCCCTGCTGTCGGGGCACTCGGACCTGGCGATCGGCACCCGGCTGGCCGGTTCGTCGCGCGTGGTGCGCGGCAGCAAGCGCGAGTTCATCTCGCGCTCGTACAACCTGCTGCTCCGGACGACGATGGGGGTGTCGTTCTCGGACGCGCAGTGCGGGTTCAAGGCGGTCACGAAGGCCGCCGCCGACCACCTGCTGCCGTTGTGCGAGGACGACGCCTGGTTCTTCGACACCGAGCTGCTCGTGCTGGCCGAGCACGCGGGACTCCGCATCCACGAGGTCCCCGTCGACTGGGTCGACGACGTCAACTCCTCGGTGCACATCGCGTCGACCGCGACCGAGGACCTGAAGGGCATGTGGCGGGTGTCGAGGAACATCGCCACCGGGCGGGTGCCGATCAGCACGGTCTACGCGGCGATCGGTCGGCAGCCGTTCACCCCACCGAGCGTGGGGTTCCTGGGGCAGGTCCTGCGGTTCGGAGCGATCGGGGTGCTCTCGACCCTGGCGTTCGCCGCCCTGTACGCCCTGTTCCGGCCGGCGATCGGCGCCCAGACCGCAGACTTCCTCGCGCTGTTGGTCACGGCGATCGGCAACACCGCACTGAACCGGCGGTTCACGTTCGGGGTGCGGGGCCGTGCGGGAGCCGGTCGGCACCACGTGCAGGGTCTGGTCGTGTTCGGCATCGCCTGGGCCATCACGTCGGGGTCGCTCGTGGTGTTGCACGCGTCGGTGCCGGGAGCCTCGCACGGTGCGGAGATCGCGGTGCTGACGGCAGCCAACCTGGTGGCGACCGGCGTGCGGTTCGTGTTGTTCAAGGCGTGGGTGTTCCGTGGCCGCCGACGCCCGGAGCTCATCCGCCCCGGCACCACCCCGGCGGCCGACGCCAGCACGGCGGTCACCGAACCGATCGCGACCCCCGAGCGCACCGGCGAGCGAGCAGCCTGACACCGTGCCGGGTTACCCACCCGGTGCAGGGTTGCACGGCGCCCGCGGCACGCCGCACCGTGCGGCGTCGGCCATCCCGTGCGAGGTTGCACGCTCCGTGCAGCGCTACGAACTCGCACCAGCCGAACAGACCAGCACCAGCCGGAGAACCCCGCGCCGCGCCCCACGCCACCCGTGTTGCACGGTCGGTATACCAAGCCGTAGCATCGCCCTACCGCACCACCACCCCACAGGGCCCGACTGCCACCATCGGTCTGCCCGCGGCGAGCGCTCCATCGATGCAGCCCGCGCCGTCCGCTGCCGGCAACGCCCCACTGGACCCGCACGTGAACCCCACCTCTTTCGGTCTCTACGACCCTGCCCGCGAATCGAGCGATTGCGGCGTCGGTTTCATCACCCGTCTCGACGGGACGCCGAGCCACGACGTCATCCGCAAGGGCGACGAAGCGCTGTGCTCCATCCCGCACCGCGGCGGCAAGTCCGCCGAGGGTGTCGGTGACGGCGCGGGCGTCAGCATCGACCTGTCGGTGGAGTTCTTCAGCGCCATCACCGGCGAGCAGCTGCGCGCCGGGCACTTCGGCGTCGCGAACTGCTTCGTGCCGAGAAACGACGGAGCGGACGGCACCGACGAGCGCGCCCGTGCCGAGCAGACCGTCACGGACGCCATCACGGCCGAGGGCTTCGAGCTGCTGCTGGTCCGTGACGTCCCGGTGGACCACTCGGTCGCGCGCCCCGAGGCCGAGCAGTACCAGCTGCCGATCGTGCAGTGGGTCTTCCGTGCTCCGTCCGACTGGGACCGCACCGAGGTCGACGCCGCCGCGAACCGCGCCCTGCTCGCCATCGAGGCGGTCTCCTACGCCCAGGCCGCCGCCGAGCGCGCCGAGCACGCCGCCCTGTACCCGCTGTCGCTCAGCGCCCGGACCCAGATCCTGAAGGGCCGGCTGAACTCCGGCGAGGTGATCGGGTACTTCACCGACCTGCGCGACCCCCGGCACTCGGTGCGGACGCTGTACTTCCACACCCGGTTCTCGACGAACACCGAGCCGCACCCGACGATGGCGCAGCCGTTCCGCCTGATGGCGCACAACGGTGAGCTGAACACCGACCGCAAGAACCGGCTGTCGGACGAGGCGCTCGCGCGGGCCCGCACCCGGAGCATCGTGCGTCCGCCCGGGCAGTCGGACTCGAGCCGACTCGACCAGACCCTGCAGAGCCGCGTGTTCGACGACGGGCTCGAGATCGTCGAGGCCGTGGTCTCGCTCATGCCGCCGGCGTGGGAGAACGACCGCACCCTGACCCCGGACGTCCGGGACATGCTCGAGTACTTCTCGCTGTACGAGGAGAAGAACGACGGCCCCGCCGCCGTGATCTTCAGCGACGGCGACGTCGTCGGCGCCCGCCTGGACCGCCTGGGCCTGCGCCCGCTGCGCACCGTCGAGACGGCCGAGTACCTGATGGTGTCGTCCGAGGCCGGCCAGGTCGAGTTCGACGCCGACGAGGTCGTGCACCGCGGCCGCATCGAGGCCGGCGGCATGCTCGTCGTCGACCACCGCACCGGGACCCGCATGCGCACGGGCGAGGTGCTGCACATGCTCGCGGCCCGCCGTGACTACGGCACCCTGCTCGACGCCGCCCGCGTGAACCTGGACGACGTGCCCGCTCCGGACTACGAGCGCACGACGTCCACCCTGGGCTACGACGGCGACCTGTCGCTCGCGGGTCGGTACGTGGCGTACTCGCTGAACCAGGAGAGCTTCCGGTTCATGCTCGACCCGATGCTGCAGAACGGGTCGGAGCGCATCTCGGCGATGGGCTACGGCAACGCCATCAACGCCCTGAGCGACACCGAGGGCGGCATGGCGAAGTACTTCTCGCAGCGCTTCGCCCAGGTGACGAACCCGCCGCTCGACTCGATCCGCGAGGCCGACGGGATGTCGATGCGCGTGGCACTCGGCGCGAAGCCGGACGGCACGGGCACCACGGGGCGTCAGCTCGTCGTGCAGTCGCCGATCCTCGGGCACCTCGACATGGTGCGCCTGCGCGAGCAGGACATCGTGCCGCTCGAGCGCTTCGACATGCTCTACGTGCCGGTGCCCGCCGACGAGCAGGCCAACGCCGACGCGATGCGCGGCGCGCTGGACGCCCTGTGCGACGCGATCGAGGCGTTCGCGGCGCGCGGTGGCGGGATCGCGGTCGTGACCGACCGCGAGGTGTCGTCGACCCATGCGCCCCTCCCCGTGATCCTGGCGGTGGCCGCCGTCAACCAGCGGCTCATCGAGACCGGTCTGCGCCTGCGGGTGTCCGTCGTCGCGGAGAGCGGTCAGCTGCCATCGTCACACCACGTCGCGACCGCGCTGGGCTTCGGCGCCGCCGCTGTGTACAGCTTGAGCGCTCGGCTGCGTGCGGAGGAGAAGTACCCCGCCGCACCCGCACCCGCCGGCGAGCTGACCGCGACCGACCTGGCACTCAAGCAGTTCCGCAAGGCCGCCGAGAAGGCCCTGGCGAAGACCATGGGCCGCGTCGGCCTGTGCACCGCCGAGAGCTACATCGGTGGCGAGTTCTTCGAGCCGAACTACCTCGACACCGGCGACGACGTGCTGGCGCGGATCTTCCCGCACATGCAGGCCCCGGTCGGCGGCGTCGGCTTCGCGCGCATCGCCCAGGCGGCGACGGACTGGCACGAGCGTGCCCGCTCGGTGGCGTCCGAGGGCCAGGTCCCGCTGCTCGGCCTGTTCAAGGAACGCTCCGACGGCGCCGGCCACTCGTTCGGCGTCGCGAGCGTCCGCGGGTTCGGCGGCATGACCGAGGAGCGCCCGGCCTTCGAACGCTCCGGCGACTCGGACGCGCTGCGCCTGCTCACGCTCGGCCAGCTCGACGACTCGTTCGGCATCACCGACGCCGCGTACCGGAACACCGGGTACGACCGGCTGAGCGACGCCGAGATCGACGCGCACCGCATCACGCCGGGCTACGTCACGTTCCTGCAGACGACCCACGACGAGCGGTCCCGCCGCCCCGCCGCGCTCCGCGACGTGCTCGCGCTGCCCGCGGACGTCACCGGCATCGACACGGCCGAGGACTTCGCCCGCGAGCTCGGCCGCTTCTCGACGAGCGGCAACGCCAGCGTCACCGTGCGCGGGCTCTCCGGCTCGCGTCCGTCGGACGACCAGGACCTGCCGGGAGGGACTGAGCGGTTCCGCCTGGAACTCACGTCGACGGGGACCACGGGTGCACGGCGCCACGCGGCCCTGGCAGACGGCCTCGCGCTGCTCCACCCGGGGCAGATCGACGTCGACGCCGTCGACGACACCGGGGTGACGCTCCGCGCCACCGGTGCGGCCGTCGCCCTGCTCGCGCTGCTGCAGAGCGCCCCGGCGAGCGTCGAGCTCGACGAGGTGCAGCCGGCCCACGAGATCACCCGGACCCTGGCGTCCGGTGCGATGAGCCACGGCGCGCTCGTCGCCACCGCCCACGAGGCCGTCGCACACGGCACGAACATGGTCGGCGGCATGTCGAACAGCGGTGAGGGCGGCGAGCACCACTCCCGCTACGGCACCATCCGCGGCTCCCGCATCAAGCAGTTCGCCTCGGGCCGGTTCGGCATCTGGGCCGGCTACCTCGCCGACCCCATGCTCGAGGAGCTCGAGATCAAGATCGGCCAGGGCGCGAAGCCCGGCGAGGGTGGCCAGCTGCCCGCACCCAAGGTCACGGTGGACATCGCCGCGGCCCGCGGTGGCACGCCCGGTGTCGAGCTGATCTCGCCGCCGCCGCACCACGACACGTACTCGATCGAGGACCTCGCGCAGCTCATCCACGACTGCAAGGCCGCCCGCGTCCGGGTGATCGTGAAGCTCGTCTCGTCCGAGGGCATCGGCACCATCGCGGTCGGCGTCGCGAAGGCCGGTGCCGACGTGATCAACGTCGCGGGCAACACCGGCGGCACCGGCGCCGCGGCCGTCACCAGCCTGAAGTACGCCGGCCGCTCCGCGGAGATCGGCGTCGCCGAGGTGCACCAGGCCCTGGTCGCGAACGGCCTGCGCCAGAAGGTCACGCTCCGCTGCTCGGGTGCGCACCAGACCGGCAGCGACGTCGTCACGAGCGCCCTGCTCGGCGGCGACAGCTTCGAGTTCGGCACGACCGCGCTCATGATGCTCGGCTGCGTGATGGCGAAGAACTGCAACGTGAAGTGCCCGGCGGGCCTGACCACGAACGCCGAGGCGTTCGAGGGCGACCCCCGCGCGCTCGCGCAGTACCTGCTCAACATCGCCCACGACGTGCGGCAGATCCTGGCCCGGCTCGGCCTGCGCTCCCTGCGCGAGGCCCGCGGCCGGACCGACCTGCTGCAGCTCCTGGACCACCCGGCGAGCGTGGGCCGGCTCGACGCCCGCGCCCTGCTCGCCCAGGTGCCCGAGAAGGTCGTGGCGGACCCGGAGTACCTGGAGAAGGACTTCCACACCGACGACGCCCTGCTCGAGCGCGTCCGCACCGCCCTCGTCGACCACGCGCAGGAGCACGTGCTCGTGCACGGCGTGCTGCTCGGCAACGCCGACAAGTCGGTCGGCGGCCAGCTCGGCATCGACCTCGAGCGTCTGCTCAACCACGAGCTCCGCGCCGAGGACGTGCAGGGGCTGCCCGCCGTGACGACGGACGACCGCGGACGCCGCCGGCTGGTGGACGGTGCGGTCACGATCCGCACGCAGGGCTCGGCCGGGCAGTCCTACGGCGTCTTCAACAACGACGGCGTCGTGCTCGAGCACACCGGCACCGCGAACGACGGCGTCGGCAAGAGCCAGAGCGGCGGACGGATCATCGTCCGCGCCCCCGGTGGCGGCAGCGCCGAACAGGGCGGCAACGTGCTGGTCGGCAACTTCGCGCTGTTCGGGGCCACCGGTGGGCGCACCTTCGTCGAGGGCGAGGCCGGCGACCGGTTCGCCGTCCGCAACTCCGGCGCGACCGCCGTCGTCGAGGGCGTGGGCGACTTCGGCTGCGAGTACATGACCGGTGGCGCCGTGTTCAACCTCGGTGCGTTCGGCAAGGGCCTCGGCAACGGCATGTCCGGCGGGTTCCTGTACCAGTACGACCCCTCCGGCCAGGTCGCCGAGCGTGCCAGCACGGACTCGCTCCTGGTGTTCCCGATCACCGACACCGAGCGCGGTGCGTTCCACGAGGCCGCCGCCCGCCTGCTGCTCGAGTGGCACCTCGAGGCGACCGGTTCGGCCCTGGCCGAGCGACTGCTCGCCGAGTGGGACACCGCCCGCGCGCACGTGTACGTCGGCATGCCGCGTGCCCTGCTGCTCACGCAGGACGCCGGCGAGATCCTCGCGGCGGCGACCCGGCCCGAGCTCCTCGACGAGCTCGCGACCTCGATCGCCACCGACAAGCTCCGCGCGTTCAAGCTCGACTACCGCGACCAGCGCACGGTGCTCGACGGCCGTGCCCCGGCGCTCGGCGACCAGGGCGAGGACATGTTCTCGCTGCTGTCGTCGTACACGGTGCTCGGGGTCGCCCAGGACGTCGCCCTCGAGCGCGTCCCGGGTGCGCTCGGCAGCGCCGACCCGCGAGTGGCCGAGGCCGTCAAGAACCTCGTGCTCACCGAGGACTTCTCCGTCAAGCAGCGCGTCGTGAAGTACCTGCGCGGCACGCTCGACCGGTTCGCCGACGACCAGCTCGCGACCCTCATCGCGATCAAGCGGCTCGACGACTACAAGCGCGCGCTCACGCAGCGGAACAACCGCAGCATGGACGCGCCGGGCACCACGGGGTGGATCATGCACCAGAACGCCAAGAACGAGGGCCGCGTCCGCGAGGCCCGCTTCGACGAGCTGCTCGCCACCGCGGCGCTCGAGGACATCGCCCGCCGTGCACCGCAGGCGCCGACCGAGGCGGTGACCGCGTGAGCCTGCTCCCCCCGACCGGGTCGCTGATCCCCGTCGACGCACCGTTCTCGGCCGCCCAGGAGTCCTGGCTCGCCGGGTTCATCGCGGGCATCGCCGCCGCCGGCAAGAAGGTCGCGGCCAGCGCGCCCACGACGACGATCGACGTGCTCTTCGGCACCCAGACCGGCAACGCCGAGTTCCTGGCCGACGAGCTCGTCGCCGGCGCGAAGGCCCGCGGACTCGGCGGTCGTGCCAGTGCGCTCGACGCCGTCACCCCCGAGCAGCTCGCCGAGATGTCGCACGTGCTCGTCGTCACCTCGACCTACGGTGAGGGCGAGATGCCCGACAACGCCGGGCTGTTCTGGGACGCGATCCAGGCGAGCACCGTGCCGCGGCTCGAGGGGCTGCAGTACGCCGTCCTGGGCCTCGGCGACACGAGCTACGACGAGTTCTGCCAGGCCGGCAAGCTCCTCGACACCCGGTTCGAGCAGCTCGGTGCGACCCGGCTCCACGACCGTGTCGACTGCGACGTCGACTTCGAGGACCCGGCCGCGCTGTGGACCGCGGCGGTCCTCGATCGCCTCGCCGCCGAGGCCGGCGCGAGGGCTGTACCCGGCGCGACCACGGGCGGTGGTGCCGGCGACGGTGCCGCCGCGACCGGCGGGGCGGGCGCGAGCCGTGCCTCCCGGCCGGGGTCGCAGTGGAACAAGCGCAACCCGTACCCGTCGCGCCTGGTCGAGAACCGACTGCTCTCCTCGCCGCGCAGCGCGAAGGAGATCCGGCACTACGAGTTCGACCTCGGCGACTCGGGCATCGAGTACGCGGCCGGCGACGCCCTGGCGGTCGTGCCGGTCAACGACGAGGTCTTCGTGGCGGACCTGCTCGAGCAGGTCGGCGCGAACGGCGGCGAGGCGTTCGACGGCCGGCCGATCACCGAGGTCCTGCGGACCGACCGTGAGATCCGGACGCCCTCGAAGGACCTGATCGCCGACCTGGTGCAGCGCGCGCCGTCGAGTGAACTCGCGGCCGTCGTGGCGCACGGCGACAAGCACGAGCTGGACCGCTGGCTCTGGGGACGCGACGTCCTCGACCTGCTCCGCGACGCCGGACCGGCCGCCCCGGGACTCGACGAGCTGCTGCCGAACCTGCGGCCGCTGCAGGCGCGCCAGTACTCGATCTCGTCGAGCCCGCTGGCCCACCCGGACCGCATCCACCTGACCATCGCGTCGGTGCGCTACGGCGACCCGCACCGGATGTACGCCGGCGTCGCGTCGACGTTCCTGGCCGACCGGGTCGACCCGGACGGCACCGTCGACGTCTACCTGCAGCCGAACGCGTCGTTCGGGGTACCGGCGGACGAGTCGGCCCCGATGATCATGATCGGACCGGGCACGGGTGTCGCGCCGTTCCGCGGGTTCCTGCACGAGCGCGCGGTGTCCGGGGCGACGGGGCGCAACTGGCTGTTCTTCGGCGACCAGCACCGGGACACCGACTTCGTGTACCGGGACGAGCTCACCGAGCTGCAGGAACAGGGCGTGCTCGACCGCCTCGACCTGGCGTTCTCGCGCGACCAGGCCGAGAAGGTCTACGTGCAGACGCGGATGCTCGAGCGGTCGGCGGAGCTGTTCGCCTGGCTCGAGGACGGCGGCCACGTGTACGTGTGCGGGGACGCCTCACGCATGGCGAAGGACGTCGAGGCCGCGCTGCTCCAGGTCATCCGGACCGGACGCGCGCGCGGCGAGGACGACGCGCAGGCGTACCTGGCCGACATGCGTCGCGCGAAGCGGTACGTGCGCGACGTCTACTGAGCCGCGTGCAGATCTGATGAGTCCGCCCCGGCCACGGAACCCGAATCCGATGGCCGGGGCGGTCCCGGAGGAGCGCCGGTCAGTGGCGACCGACCAGCGAGCCCTGCAGCGTGGCGCGGCGGACGCGACGCACAGCGTCGGTCGCACGAGCGTCGAGTGCCCTGATCCGGGACTCGCGCCGCTCGTTCGTCTCGGCCACCGATGGTTGGTCGGTGCCGGACTCGCCGGGCGTCACGGGCAATTCGGGTTCCCCTCCTGCCGCGGACGCTGCCAACACCTGTGCCCTAGCGCCGGTGCGGGGGACGACAGCGAACCGCGGTGAAGCCACAGTACGATCCGAGCAACCTGGGTGGAACCCGTTGACCCGGATCAGCGCGTTGTGCTACCACTCGGTGTCCCGGATGCGTCGTCCGCGTCGCCGGGTGCCACCGCCCGCGACCACGCCGAGTCGGCCGCCGTGCTGGTGTCCGCCGGCTCCGGCGTCAGCACGAGCCCCGACCCCGAGGTGGCCGAGGCGTAGAGGTCCTCGAGCCAGCTGCGGTTGATCGACGGCACCCGGCTGCCGGTGAACTTGAAGTGCAGGCTCACGTTGGGGTGCAGCCAGATCGTGCTGCGACCGTTGCCGTGGACGACGTCGTCCTTCCACGAGAACGCGAAGCGGTGGTCACGCCGGAGCATGTTGACGATGACGATCTGCAGGTGCGTGAGCGCGCGGTCGTCGATCCGCAGGTCGAGCGGTCGGCCGTCGTAGATGAGCTGCCCCATGGCTCCTTCTACTCCTGCGCTCCGGTGTGCGCGAGACCGGACGCCCAGTCCGTGATGGTGCCGTCGAACCAGACCGCGTCGACGTTGCGCTCCCAGGCGTGCTCGGCCGGCTCGCTGACCGCCAGTGTGACCGTGCCGGGGTGGGCGTCGGCAAACTCCTGACTGGCCGAGAACGGCACCGTGGTGTCGCCGGTGGAGTGGATGAGCAGGGTCGGTGGCAGCGGCCGGGGTGCGCGCAACCAGGACAGCGCGCGCACGTCGACCGGCGACCGCAGCCCCACCATCCGGCAGAGGACCGGGGTCCCCATCGCCCCGAGGGCAGCAGTCACCACGAAACCCGGCAGTCCCGCGCGGCGGGCCTGGGACCGGACGGTGACGGCCCAGTCCAGTGCGGGGGCGACGAGCACGATCCCGGCCAGGCGGTCACGGTGCGCCGAGCGGGCGAGGAGTTCGTGTGTGATCGTCGCGCCCATCGACCACCCCACGATGACGAGCCGTTCGGCGCCGTTCGCGACGGCGTGGTCGAGCGCCACTTCGACGTCCGCCCACTCGCGGGCACCGAGGTGTGAGGCCCGGCCCTCCCACGGTGCCTCGCCGTCGCCGCGGAACGACGGGACGATCGAGGTCCAGCCGAGTTCGAGCGCCGCGGGGACGGTCCGGAGCGCGGTGACCCGGGTCGTCCGGATCCCGTGCACGTGGACGGCCCAGGTGCGGGCGGCCACGGGGTCGGCGCCCCGGGCAGCCATGGAGTCGGCACCCAGGGCGGCCGGGCGGCCCGGGCCCGCGGCGCCGCCGGGCCCCGGCCGCACCACCCACGCGGGCGCCGGCCCCACCGGCGTCGGCAGCGACACCTCGGACCAGTCGACGTCCATCGCCGCCGGGTCCGGGTGCACGTGCCCGCTCCACCGCACCCGCGACGACACCGCGCCGGTCGTCCGCACCACGGCCCGGCGCACGAACCCGGCGGCTTCGTCGACCTCGAGCACCGGCCCGACGGTGGTGTGCCCCGGGCCGTCGTGCCACAGCCCGTACTCCCCCGGTCGCACGGTGTCGTCGGTGATCGGCAGCCGGACGGAGTCCGCGTCGGACTCGAGCACGGGCGTCCACCGGTCGCCACCGGGCAGCACGATCCTGCCGACGACCTTCCGCAGGACGACCAGGACCACCACGCCGACCAGGCACACCGCCGCCAGCACCACGAGCGCTCCGAGCACCCACCACACGATCGTCACGCCGTCATCCTCCGAGGCTCCGGGTCAGGGTCCGTTCGGCCGACCGCACCTGCGCGAGTTCGGCGTCGTCGAGGGTCCGGCCCTGCACCTCGGCGTCGCGGATCGCGATGACCAGGTCGTAGGTCCGGGCCTGCGGGTCCCCCGGCCGCTCGACCGCCCGCACGGCGTGCCGACGGGCGATGCGGCGCAGGCGCCGGTGGTGCCCGCGGTGGCGCAGGTCACGGCCCCACCGCCGGAACGTCAGCGAGGCCATCGCCACGACGATGAGCACGATGCCGAGGTAGAACGGCGGGTCGAAGGCCAGCCGCAGGCCGTCCCGCACCCCGGCCGGGAAGAGTCCGAAGTGGTCGGCGGTGAGCGAGGCGACCTCGTCGACGCTCGCCACGACGACCAGGGCGAGCCCGACGCGGAACACCACGAGTGCCACCGGGTTCTGCAGCACGCCACGGCGCAGGGTCGTCGCGGCGATCATCCCCACGCCCACCATGTACACCGTCCCGTAGAGCCACATCGGGGTCTGCTCGATTCCGCGCACGATGAAGTGGAAGTCGGTCCCGCCGCGCTCCTCGACCAGCAGGAACGGCACCGTGAACGCCACGACCACGACGAGCAGCGCCACCGGCCTGGCGAGCACCGGGCGCTCCGGCAGGTCGTCGGTGCTCGCGCGCAGCATCAGCCAGAACGCGACGGTCGCGCAGACGTTCTGCACCAGGTTGATGAGGTTCGAACCGCCCAGGGCACCATCGAGCACCGGCTGCGGCACGACGCTGCCGAGGGTCAGGAGCCCGAGTGCCCCGACGCCGGTGGCGCCCCAGGCCGCCCGACCACGGGGGTTCCGCAGCACGTACGGCGTGCGGGCGAGGAAGATCAGCGCCGCGAACCAGAAGGCCGCGGCGTGCAGGACGGCCATCAGCCGTAGGCCCGCTCGTCCGCGCCCGTGGCCCCGGCGAGCAGGACCGTCGCGAGCTCGTAGGCGAACCGTTCGGCGAAGTGCTCGTCGTCGTCGGAGATGCTCACGAGCCCGGAGTCGGCGTCGAGCGCGCGACGGCAGACGTGGCCCCCGGCGGCGAACTCGGCGACGGACGACGCGGTCGGTGTGCCGACGTCGCCGTGCACCAGGTGCCCGAGCTCGTGCAGCACGCAGTGCATGCGGTAGAGCGGCGGTGCGTCGGCCGGCACGAGCACCAGGTTCTCGTGCTCGAACTGCGACACGAGCGCGGTGAGCGGACCCCAGCTCGGCCCGTCGACGTCGACGACGCGCGTGGGCTTGCCGACCATCCGACCGACGCCGGTCACCACGTCGGACAGCTGCGGCGCACGGGGCAGGGTGGCGACGAGGGCACGGACGGCACCGGACGCACCCAGCTGCTCCGCCATCGCCCCTCCGATCTCCGCGGCAAGACTACCGGCAGGTCACCCTTGTGGACGAGACCAGCCGGACGTAACCTACAACCAAATGGTTGTACGAATCGAACTGTCCGACGCCGAGGTCGACCGGGTGTTCCACGCACTGGCCGACGCGACCCGTCGTGACATCGTCCGGCGCACGCTCGTCGGGTCGTCGTCCGTGAGCGAGCTCGCGGACGCCTACTCGATGTCGTTCGCCGCCGTCCAAAAGCACGTCGCCGTCCTCGAGGGAGCCGGACTCGTGAGCAAGGAGGCCCGCGGCCGCACCCGCATCGTGCGCGCCGAGCCGGAGCAGCTCGACCGGGTCCGTGCCCTCCTCGACGCCTACGGCCGCCTCTGGCACAGCCGGATGGACCGCCTGGGCGACCTGCTCGACGGCGACGCGTCCGGACACCCAGCACCAGACGACACCCGACGACACCAGGAGCGATGATGCCCACCACCTCCGTCCACACCGATCCCGACACCCTCTCGATGACCCTCGTCGCCGAGTTCCCCGTCCCCGTCGAACGCCTCTGGGCCGCCTTCGCCGACCCACGCCAGCTCGAGCGGTTCTGGGGACCGCCCGGGTTCCCCGCGACGTTCACGACGTTCGACCTGCGCCCCGGCGGCCGTGCCGACTACCGGATGACGTCCCCGCAGGGCGAGCGGTTCCACGCCGTCTGGCAGGTCACCGAGGTCGACGAGCCCCGTCGCATCGTCTTCCGCGACCTGTTCACCGACCCCCAGGGCACCGTCGACGAGTCACTGCCCGCGGGCGAGACCGTGTTGTCGTTCGGCCCGGCCGACGACGGCTCGCGGGTCACCGTGGTGTCCTCGTTCGCCTCCGCCGCCGACCTCGACGCGATGCTCCAGATGGGCATGCTCGAGGGCTACCAGCAGGCGTTCGGCCAGCTCGACCGGGTGCTCGCCGACCTGCGCGAGTGGGCCCTCGGTGCGGGCACCGAGACCGAGGTCCTCGACGACACCCACGTCCGGATCACCCGGGCGTTCGCGGCGCCGCGGCACCTGCTCTGGCGGGCGCACACCGAGCCCGACCTGGTGCGCCGGTGGCTGCTCGGCCCCGACGGGTGGGAGATGACGGTGTACGAGAACGACCTGACCCCCGGCGGCGCGTTCCGGCAGGCCTGGGCGCCGACGGGTGACACCGAGGGCGAACCCTTCGGGTTCGAGGGCGAGAACCTCGTCGTCGAACCCGAACGCCGGATGGTGTCGACCGAGCGCATGACCGGGGCGCCCTTCCCACCGAACACGAACGACCTGCAGTTCGACGAGGCCGACGGCGTCACGCTCATGACGCTGCTCGTCACCTACCCGGATCGGGAGCAGCGGGACGCGATCCTCGCGACCGGCATGACGGAGGGCATGGAGGCCAGCTACCAGCGGCTGGAGCGCGAGGTCCTGTCCGCAGCGTGACCGGCAGACGGACGGGAGGCCCGTGGCGGCGCCGCCACGGGCCTCCCGTCCGTCCCGAGCAAGCGACAGATCCCTGCGCACGATCCGGGTCCGGTCCCCGAGAGCGACAGATCCCCGCGGATGTTCCGCGGGGATCTGTCGCTTTCGCGAGGGGCTGCTGGGCGCAGGCCGGCTACTCCGGCTGCGCCGTCGCCTCGTAGTGCCGCGCGCCGCCGCGCACGCCCGCGAAGCGGAACGGCGCGGTCGTGACGCGCGGACGCTCGACGTCCTCGCTGGTGGCGGCACCCGCGGCGTGCAGCGCGCGGTAGGCGTCGACCGTCAGCGGGACCCGTGCCTCGAGCAGCGACCGCACGCGACCCGTACGGCGGTGCTCGCGGTAGTCGGGCCGGACGACGCCGGTGATGAGCTCACCGACGCTGCCCGAGCCGTAGCTGAACAGGCCGAGCCGCTCCCCCGCCAGGTCGTCGTCCAGGTCGAGCAGTGCTGCGAGCCCGATCCAGAGCGACGCCGTGTAGGTGTTGCCGGTCTGCCGGTTGTAGGTGAACCCGATCGCCAGCTCGGCCTCGTCGAACGGTGCGCCGACGTGCTGCGTGAGCTTGCGGTGCGCCTTGATCGCCATCTTGGTGAATGGCTGGTGGTGCACGAACCGGGCGATGTCGTCGTACGCCGGGCCGCCCTGTTCCGCCAGGTCGTCCCAGGCGCCGACGAACGCGTTGACGTACGCGCTCACCGAGAGCCGACCGTCGACCAGTGCGGTGGAGCGGTCGTTCGGGCGCCAGAAGTCGTCGACGTCCGCCGTGTAGACGCCCGCCGCCGGCTCGATCTCGATCAGGTCGGGGTCGGCGGACACCAGGATCGCGGCGGCACCGGCACCCTGCGTCGGCTCGGCCGGGGTGTCGACGTCGTACCGGGCGACGTCGGCGGCGATGACGAGCACCCGCTCGTGCGGGGCGCGCGCGACGATGCCGAGGGCGAGCTGCACCGCGGCCATCCCGCCGTAGCAGGCCTGCTTCAGCTCGACCACGCGGACGGCCTTCGGCAGCCCGAGCAGGCCGTGCACGTACACGCCGGCGGCCTTCGACTGGTCGACGCCGGACTCGGTGGCGAACAGCACCGTGCGGATGCCCTCGACGCCGTGCCGGTCGATGAGCTCCTTCGCGGCGGCGGCGCCCATCGTGACGATGTCCTCGTCGGGCGCGGGCACGCTGAAGGCGTCCTGCCCGATGCCGACGTGGTACTTCGCCGGGTCGACGCCGAGCCGCTCGGCCAGGTCGTCGAGCTCGAGCACGTGGTGCCCGGTCGCGATCGCGATGTCGTGGATGCCGACGCCGGTCATGCGGCACCCCCTGCGGGCTTCGTGCCGCGGCGTTCCATGGCCACGTGGGCGGCCATCAGCTCACCCGGGTTGGTCTGTGCGGCGAGGAGCGAGAGCTCCCCGCACAGGACGGTCGCGGCGCACAGGGCGGCGAGGCGGCGGGCGTTCCCGCCCGGCTCGCGGTCCTCGCGGCAGCCGAGACGCACCAGGGCGTCCTCGACGACGGGCAGGTCCCCGCCCTTGCCGTTGCCGACCGTGCCGACGATCAGGTGCGGCAGCGAGGTCGCGAAGTACAGGTCGCCGTCGCGGTCCTCGGCGCTCGTGATGCCCTGCGAACCCTCGACGATGTTGGCGGCGTCCTGCCCGGTGGCCAGGTAGAAGCCGAGCAGCATGTTCGCGTAGTGCGCGTTCGCCGAGCGGATGGCCCCGGCGATCGTCGACCCGATCAGGTTCTTCGCGATGTTCAGCTCGACGATGCGCGCGGTGCTCGAGCGCAGGCGCTTCTCGACGACCTCGCCGGGGATCACGATCTCGGCGATGGTGTTGCGGCCGCGGCCACGGATGCCGTTCACCGCGGTGGCCTTCTTGTCGGTGCAGAAGTTGCCCGAGACCGAGACGTACCGCAGGCCCGGCTGCCAGTCCAGGATCGCCGGCAGCAGCTTGTCCGCCGCCTGCGTGACCATGTTGTGGCCGGAGGCGTCGCCGGTGGTGAACGCGAAGCGCAGGAACAGCAGGTCCCCGACGATCTCCGGGTGCACCTCGATGAGCTTGGCGAACCGGCTCTGCCCGGACACGATCGCGGCGAGCTCGTCCTGGCGCGCGAGGATCTGGCCCGCGGCGACGTGTGCCGCGGCGGCGCTGTCGGCACGGACCACGACGGAGCGGGTCATGCGCTCGTCGACGACGGTCGCGACGATGCCGTCCTCGACCATGCGCGAGATGCGTGCGCCGCGGCCGACGGACGGCCAGAGCGGCGACTCGTAGGTGGCGAGGGGGACCTCGTGCTCCCCCTGCACGGCGTTGCCGCTGACGCGGATCGGGCCGACCCACTTGGTGGGGATCGGTGTGAGCAGGTCACTCATCGAGGGCTCCTTCTGGTGCTCGCACCGCGACGCTGAGGTGTCTGATGTCGTGCGCCTCCCAGGCGCGGTGGATGCCGGCGGGGTCGGTGTCCGCCGGGACGAGCGCGATGCCGCAGTCGCCACCGCCGGCACCGGACGGCTTCGCCGCCCCGCCCGCCGCCTCGACGACGTCGCACAGGGTCGCGAGACGCTCGGTCTCGATCTTCGACCCGACCGATTCGCCGAGACGCTGCAGCAGCCCGCGGGCGCGTCGGAGGGCACCGAGCGTGCGCTCGGCGTCGCCGGTCTGGAGGCCCGTGGTCAGGTCGTCGACGGCGCTGCGGCTCTCGTCGAGGAACGCCTGGTACCCGCCGTTGCGGTGCCGACGCACCACGTCGACGAGCTTCGTGGTGGACGCGGGCGAGCCGGTCCAGCCGACGAGCAGCTGCAGGTTCTCGGGGGCGGGCAGCCGCTGGACGTCGAAGCCGTCCCACGCGTCGGCGTCGGTCAGGATCGCGGACACGGCGTGGTCGCCGAGCATCCCGGCGAGGCGCTCGCGGTCGGGGGCGCTGTAGCGCAGCCAGCCGCCGAACGTGCTCGCGGCGAGGTCGCCGCCGGAGGCCCGCGGGTTCACCCGGATGGTGGCGAGCAGGGCGACCTGGAAGCGCTGGCGCTGCGTCAGGCCGATGCCGTAGAAGCGGTCGAGGGCGCCGACGGTGGCGACGGTGACCGCGGCCGAGGACCCGAGTCCGAACTTCCGGCCGCTGGCGTCGTCGAGCTGGCTCTCGATGCGCAGGTCGTGGAACCGCGGGGCGATGCCGTGCTCGGCGCGGAGCTTCTCGACCAGGTCGATCGTGGCCATCACGTAGTCGTACGGGTGGTGCTCACGGTCGAGCGCCAGGCCGTCCTCGGCACGGGTCCACGTGAGCGGCAGGTGTCCGTACTCCTCGGAGTGCACGCTGCCCGCGCCGTGGCCCTCGCGCACCTTCGCCGTGATGGCGCGGTCGAGGGCGATCAGGACGGACGGCTGGCCCGGCTCGACGACGGCGTACTCGCCGGCGACGAACAGCTTGCCGTGTGCACGGAACTCGATCACTGCGCGGACTCCTTCTGGTCGGGATTGCTCCCGGTCTCTTCGGAGCGGAGCACCCGCGCGGCAGGTCCGGTGCCGGACTCGATGACGTCCCCCAGCGACGCGAGCGCCCCGGCGACGGCCGCCCGGTCCTGCGGCTTCGTGAGCACGACGACGTTCGGGCCCGCGTCGGCCGTGGCGTAGGCCTCGGTGCCGCCGGCACGCAGCTCGGCGACGGCGTCGAACACGGCGACGCTGCGGGCGTTGAGGTAGCGGATCGGCGGGAACGCGCCCTCGATCGTCGCGTGCATCCGGAGCGCGTTGCTCTCGGTGATCTCGCCGATGCGGGTGAAGTCGCCGGCCGCGCAGGCCGTGAGCATGTCGCCGACGGTCTCGGTCGTCGAGGTCACCCAGGCCGGGTAGAAGGGCGACGTCGCGATGGTGCGGCGCATGGCCTCGCGCGACCCGATCGGCTTCGGGCCGGCGTCGATCGTGACCACGACCATCGCCATCGGCGGGGCGGGGATCGGCTCGGCGAAGGAGCCCTGGTCGTCGCCGGCGTGCCAGACGGCGACACCGCCGGGGATCGAGCGCGTGGCCGAGCCGGAACCGCGACGTGCCAGACGGGACAGGTCGCGCGGCGACAGGTCGAGGCCGTAGGCCGCGGCGGCGGCGGTCGCCAGTGCGGCGAAGCCGGACGCGCTCGAGGCCAGCCCGGCACCGGTCGGGACGGTGTTCTCGGACACCACCGACGCTCGCTCGGACGACCCCGCGAGCTCGCGCACCAGGTCGAGGAACTGCTGCACGCGCACCAGTGCACCGTCGTCGACGACGTGACCGTTCAGCGTGAACGCATCACGGGCCTCCCGTCCGCCGTCCACCGTGACGGTGGTCGTCGTCGGGAACACGTCGAGCCCCATCGAGACGCTGCCCGTGGCGGGCAGCGCGAGCTGCGCGTCCGCCTTCCCCCAGTACTTGACGAGGGCGATGTTGGGGTGCGCGACGGCGGTGGCTGTCAGCAAGCGCGGGCTCCGATCGTGGTGGTCCAGGTGGCTGCGGCCCCTGCGCCGCGGAGTGCGGCCGCGATGCGGTCCGCGTGGTCGTCGTCCGTGGCGAGCGCGAGGACGCACCCGCCCCGCCCGCCGCCGGTGAGCTTCGCGCCGAGGGCGTCCGCAGCGCGTGCGGCGTCGACGAGCCGGTCCAGGTCGTCACTCGACACGTCGAGTGTGCTGAGCAGGTCGTGCGCGGCGTCCATGGTGGCACCCAGAGCCTGGGCATCGCCGTCCTCGAGTGTCCCCCGTGCCCGACGGGCGAGCGCACCGATCCGGTCGATCACGGTGCCGACACCGCCTGGGTCCTGGTCGTGGCGGGCGCGGACGGCCGAGACGGCCTCGCGGGTGTGCCCGGGGACGCCGGTGTCCGCGACGACGAAGGTGAACCGGGCGCCGAGCGTGACGGGTCCGATGTGCCCGCCCTCGAACCAGACCGGCGCGGACGCGACGACGCCCCGGGCGTCGAGGCCGGACGGTCGGCCGTGGGCGACGCGTTCGCACTCCTGGATGAGCTCGTGGTGGGTCTCGACGTCGAGGGTCTCGCCCAGGGCGTCGGCGACGGCGGCGGTCACGGCGGCGGCGACCGCGGCACTCGAGCCCATGCCGCGGGCGGTCGGGACCTCGCTGTCGACCCGGACGTGGAAGTGGCGGTCGGTGACCCCGAAGTGGCGCAGGGTCGCGGTGACGGCGGTGACGGTCGGCATCACGGCCGCGGGTGCGAGGTCGAGGGGGCCGGTGTGCACGGTCGACTGCAGGCTGTGACCGGGCTGCTCGGCGTCGGCGGCGACCGGGGTGACCGTCGCCACGACCCGTGCGTCGAGCACCGGCAGGACGAGAGCGGGTGCGCCGTAGACCACGGCGTGCTCACCGATCAGGATCGTCTTGCCGTGGGACGACGCCGATCCGTTGCCGGGGGTCGTGGTGGTGTCGAGGTCGCTGCTGCTCATCTTGGGTCACGTCAGCCTAACCGTCCGGGTCGTCGGCGTGTTCGTCAGCTGGGCATCCGCTGCATCGAGTTGTGCACAACTCGGTTGCGTGACAGTGTGGACGCATGCCCGTGACCGACGAGATGGTGTGCTTCTCCCTCTACGCGGCGTCCCGCGCCACCACGCAGGCGTACCGCTCGATGCTCGAACCCTGGGGTCTGACGTACCCGCAGTACCTGGTGCTCGTGACCCTGTGGGTCGAGGGCGACCAGACCGTCTCGAGCCTCGGGGAACACCTGCAGCTCGACTCCGGCACCCTCTCGCCACTGCTCCGCCGCATGGAGCAGAGCGACCTGGTCCGCCGCGAGCGCCGCAGCACCGACGAGCGCGTCGTCACGGTGACCGTCGGTGACCGCGGCCGCGAACTGCGGTCCGAGCTGAGCGGCATCCCCGCGCGCATCGCCGCCGGGATGGGCCTGGCCGACGAACGTGCAGCCGCCGAGCTCATCGCGACGCTGCACCGGCTGACCGAGACGATGCACGCGGCGGCCGACCCCGAGCACGACCCCGCTGGCGCTGACGCCGGCGTCGTTTCGCGCTGAGCGACACCGCACGGCCACGTGCGCGCGTGAACTGTCGCTGAGCGCGAGAGCACGCCGCACACCCCCGAACTTCACGATCCGCCCCACAAGGAAGGAACCCCATGGAAACCCTCTACACCGCCGAGGCCCTGGCCACCGGCGAAGGCCGCAACGGCCACGTCGCCACGAGCGACGGCACGGTCGAGTTCGACCTCGCCATCCCGAAGGAGATGGGTGGCTCCGGCAACGGCGCCAACCCCGAACAGCTCTTCGCCGCCGGCTACGCCGCCTGCTTCCACTCCGCACTGCAGGGCGTCGCCCGCAGCCAGAAGGTGAAGATCACCGACTCGTCCGTCGGCGGTCGCGTGTCGATCGGCCCGAACGGCAACGGTGGCTACCAGCTCGCCGTCATGCTCGAGGTCGTCATCCCCGGCCTGGAGCACGACCAGGCCCAGGCCCTCGCCGACGCGGCCCACCAGGTCTGCCCGTACTCGAACGCGACCCGCGGCAACATCGACGTCACCATCGTCGTCTCGGAGGACTGACCCATGAGCACCACCACCCCCACCACCATGCGCGCCGTCGTCCACGAGACGTTCGCCGAGCCCGCCGACGTCCTCGAGGTGCAGGAGCGCCCCGTCCCGACGCCCGGCGCCGGCGAGGTCCTCGTCCGCACGGTCCTCTCCCCCATCCACAACCACGACCTGTGGACCGTCCGCGGCACCTACGGCTTCAAGCCGGAGCTCCCCGCCGCCTCGGGCACCGAGGCACTCGGTGTCGTCGAGGCCCTCGGCGAGGGTGTCACGAACCTGCAGGTCGGCCAGCGCGTCGCCGGCGGTGCCTTCGGCGTCTGGGCCGAGTACTACACCGCCAGCGCCGCCGGGCTCGTCCCGGTGCCGGACGCGATGACTGACGAGGCCGCCGCCCAGCTCGTCTCGATGCCGTTCAGCGCCATCAGCCTGCTGCACTCGCTCGACCTGCACGAGGGCGACTGGATCATCCAGAACGCCGCCAACGGTGCGGTCGGACGCATGGTCGCCCAGCTCGGCGCCGCCCGTGGCATCAACGTGATCGGACTCGTCCGTCGCGCCGCCGGTGTCGACGAGCTCCGCGAGCAGGGCATCGAGCGCATCGTCGCCACCGACGCCGACGACTGGCAGGACCAGGTCGCCGCGATCACCGGTGGCGCCCCGATCATCGCCGGCGTCGAGTCGGTCGGTGGCAAGGCCGCCGGCGACATCGCCTCCGTGCTGGGCGAGAACGCCACCCTCGTCGTCTTCGGCGCGATGGCGTCGCCGACGCTCGAGATCCCGTCGGGCAAGGTCATCTTCGGCCAGCTCACCGTGAAGGGCTTCTGGGGCTCCGTCGTCAGCAAGACGATGCCGGCCGAGACGAAGGGGCAGCTCTTCGGTGAGCTCATCACCCGCGTGCTCGACGGCTCGCTGACGCTCCCCGTCGCCGAGACCTTCGCCTTCGAGCAGGTCCGCGACGCCGTGCGCGCCAGCGACACCGCCGGCCGAGTCGGCAAGGTGCTCCTGCGCCCGTAGCGCGACCACAGAACGGACGGGAGGCCCGGTGCCAGCTGGCACCGGGCCTCCCGTCCGTCCGCTGGTCCGTCACATGGCCTCCTTGATGCCCCGACGCACCAGCCACGCGTTCACGGGGTAGGAGCAGACGAAGCCGGCCACCATCGCCAGCTGCATCGCCACCCAGAACTCCGGCGAGAAGACGCTCGCGCGCCCGCCGACGAGTGCCGGGAACACGACCAGCTGCCACACCGCCATCAGGCCGTACATGCCCACCTGCCACGCGATGATCGACAGTGTGTCGGCCTTGAGTGCGGCGACGAGCCCGGCCCGGACGCCGAGGCCCCGCATCGGCGCGATGGCGAAGTACTGGAACGCGATGCCGAGCACGAACGCGATGACGAAGTCGACGATCCACCCGGCGACCATCCGGTCCTGGTAGAGCGACCCCAGGCCGACGACCACCCCGAGCGCCGGGAACGCCGCGAGCCCGAACTCGCCGATCAGGTCGCCGAGGGCGCAGCCGGCCCCGCAGTGGCTCGTGTCGATCGCGGTGCCCGCCCACCGTCCGTGTCCGGGCGCCGAGGCCCGCCCCCGACGCAGGTAGAAGACGAGCCACACGACGCTGCCGAAGAGCATCGTGAGCGGCCACACGAACGCCATGACGCGCATGTGCGGCGGCCGACGCACCACGTCGACCGCCACGAACACGGCGCAGCCCACGGCGACCACGAGCAGCGCGGAGCACACCACGTTCAGGGCGACCGGGAAGTCCTGCAGCACCAGTTCCGTCACGCCTCCATGCAACCAATCCGGCGGCGACCGTGGATCCAGTGAGCAGAAGACGTCGGGTGCCCTGGGGCGACCCGACGTCTTCTGCTCACTGGATGCAGCGTGGTGCGGACTAGCGGCGCGACGCCTTCACGGGGACGGTGAAGATGTTGCCGGTGGTGACGCCCTCTTCGACCTCTTCGAGGGTGCGCCCGCGGCTCTCCGGCACGAACTTCCAGATGAAGAGCAGCGCCAGCAGCCCGACGACCCCGAAGCCGAAGAACGTCCCGGTGATGCCGGTCGCAGCGACGATCGTCGGGAAGTACAGCCCGAGGAACGCGTTCGCGATCCAGAGGCAGAACACCGAGATGCCCATGCCGAGCGCACGGATCTGCGTCGGGAAGATCTCGGACAGGACGACCCACACGGCGATGTTGAGGAAGGTCTGCATCGAGCCGACGAACGCGACGACCAGGAACAGGATGACCCACGGGCGGGCCGGGTTGCCCTCGGGCAGCGCCACCGACGCGATGCCGATGAGGAAGTGGCAGATCGTCGTCAGCGTGAACCCGAGGATCAGCGTCGTGCGGCGGTTGATCTTCTCCATGTTGTACAGCGCGATGACGCCACCGACGACGGCGATCACGCCGGGGGCGATGTTCGCGATGAGGGCGGCCGACGCCTGGAACCCGGACTCGATGAGCACGGTCTGGCCGTAGTACATGATCGAGTTGATGCCGGTCAGCTGCTGCGCGACGCCGAGCCCGGCACCGATGAGCACGATGCGGATGAGCCACTTGTTCCCGCGCAGCGTGTGCCAGCCACTGACGCGCTCGACCTTCGCTTCGAGGTCGTTGCTCCGCTTGATGTCGTCGAGCTCGGCGCGGGCCCGATCGGTGGTCCGGACCTGCTCGAGGACCGAGAGCGCCTCGTCGTAGCGGTCCTTCGACGCGAGCCAGCGCGGCGACTCCGGCACCCGGAGCATGCCGACGAACAGCGCGATCGCGGGGAGCGCACAGACGGCCAGCATGACGCGCCACACGCCGTTGCCCTCACCCCACACGTTGCCGATGATCGCGTTGACCACGAACGCGGCGAGCTGACCGATCACGATCATGAGCTCGTTGCGGCCGGACAGCGACCCGCGGATCTCGTACGGCGCGAGTTCGGCGAGGAACACCGGAACCACCGTGGAGGCGCCACCCACCGCGAGGCCGAGGAGCACACGACCGACGACGATGACCTCGAACGTCGGCGCGAACACGCAGATCAGCGTGCCGACGAAGAACGTGACAGCGAGCAGGATGATCGTCTTGCGGCGACCCCAGCCGTCGGCGATGCGGCCGCCGAGCATGGCGCCGATCGCGGCGCCGAAGAGCAGCGAGCTGGTGACGACACCCTCGGTGAAGTTCGTGAGGCCGAGCTCCGCCTTCATCGGGTTCAGGGCACCGTTGATGACACCGGTGTCGTACCCGAAGAGCAACCCGCCGAACGTGGCGACGAGGGCCAGCACACCGAGTCGTCGGCGGTGCGGCCCGGTCCCCAACGGGGGCAGTGCGACAGTCGGGGCTGTCGGTTTGATGTCGACCATTCGGTGACTCCTTCGTCGGTGATCGCGCGTCAGTGCGTGGACCGATCGTAACCCGAATCCATGTCCTGTCAATTGGACATTCTGTCGTCAGGTCGTTTGGATCGGTCCACAGAAGGCCTGATGAGGACGGGAGCGGTCCAATCCGCGGATCGGGCTCAGCGCTCGTCGTCGACGGGGCCGTCGCCCAGGACGTCCCCCAACGAAGCCATGTCGGCACCGTGGTCGGTGTAGCGGCGCACGGTCCGTCGGGCGGCGGCACTCGCGGCGCCGGACAGGGCGGAGTTGCGTCGGGCGGCGTCGGCGACGCGTCCGGCGTGCCCCGCGGTGGAGAGCAGCACGTTGGCCAGGGCTCGGGCGTCGCCGCGCTCGGGGACCCCGGTCACGGTCCACGCCGTGCGGACCTGGGCGTCAGGGGTGACGCCACGACGGGTGCCCATCCGGTGCCAGTCCGACAGCACGCCCTCGGTGCGCGAGGCGGCGCGGTCTGCCTCTCCCGCGCGACGGCGTGCGGCGTCACGGGCATCGGACTCGGTGTCCGAGCCCTCGACCGTGTCGTACCGGTCGGTGAGCCCGTCGGCCCGGCGCCGGACGCTGTCGGCACGTTCACGCGCTGCGACGTCGTCACCACCCGCCGCTGCGATGCGGGCGGCGTGCGCGGCGGCAGCCGCGGCGAGGATCTCCGAACGCTCCATGCCCTCGACCGTAGCCGCTCCGACCGACACCATCTCGCCCCCTCGGCAGCTGGACTGCGTCCCGGGACACAGTCCGCCGGCGACGACGTCCGTGTGTTCGCCATCGCGTGACCCTCGACCTGAGGGGGCATCATGAAACGGACCGGCGGAATCGCCATCGTGCTGGCGGCCGGCGTGGTGCTGTCCGGCTGCTCGCTGCTGCGGGGACCGGACGATGTCCCGCCCGCTCCCTCCAGTCCGCCGGCGTCCAGCCCGACGGCGAGCGAGACCCCGGCGTCGACCCCGACCGGCGAGTCCGCATCGGACCTGATCGAGGCGTCGGCGAACCCGCGCACACCGACCCCGGTGCCGACGGAGGCCGCCGCACCCGCACCGACGCTGACACCGATCCCCGCCGGGACCGTCCTGGCGCGGGGGGACGTCGCCTCGCCGAAGGGCAGCGTGCACTTCCACTTCCGGGTGGTCGCGGACGGCGACGACACCTTCACCGCGCAGTACTCCGGGATCACCTCGACGCTGCCGGTGCCGATCGGCGTCGCGTTGTTCGACCTGCCCCGTGCGGTGGGCGACGGGCTCACCTACCCCGGTGTCGGTGACCGGACCCTCGGCGGTCCGACCAGCACGGCGGCTGCGGTCGACGTGCCGTTGGACGGGTCCGGCGTCGACCCGTCACACCTCGGCACCCTCGTGACCTACTCCGCGGCGGCCGCCGGGCAGGACGTCCCGGTCGAGATCTCCGCCGGCAAGGTCCTCGCGGTGTCCACCGTGCGGTGGTCCGTCCCCGCGCGGCAGACGAACGTGCACCCGAAGGACACCGGACGGCGGGCGAACGCGACCGGGACCGTCACCGCGACCACGTCCGCCGGCGCGCCGAGGTCCTACGGCGTCGCACCGGACGACCTGATCGGGGACGTCGCGACGCGGTTCGGCATCACCGTCCGCGACCTGGTCTGGCTCAACGAGGGCGTCCAGGTGTTCGGCGAGGACCAGCACCTGTACGAGGGCACGTCCCTCAACCTCGACCCGCTCGCCCGCTGAGCGGGCGGCCTGGCGCCGAGCCCCGCGGCCTCGCAGCGGGCCCTCGCGAAAGCGACACTTCTCCGCGGAAGATCGGCGCGCATCTGTCGCTTTCGCAGGCCTGACGGCGGCCCGTCGGGCGCAACTGTCGCTTTGGCAGTGCCCGACACGACGGACGGGAGGCCCGTGGCGGATCCGCCACGGGCCTCCCGTCCGTCAGGTGGGGGCGTGCGTTACTTCCGCAGCTCCAGGTACTTCGCGATGAGCGCCTTGGTCGACGGGTCCTGCGCGTCGAGCGCGGCCTGGTCGCCGTCGACGGCCGGCGTGACCTGCAGCGCCAGCTGCTTGCCGAGCTCCACACCCCACTGGTCGAACGAGTCGATGCCCCAGATCGTGCCCTCGGTGAACACGATGTGCTCGTACAGGGCGATGAGCTGGCCGAGCACGCTCGGGGTCAGTTCCGGCGCGATGATCGACGTGGTCGGCTTGTTGCCCGGGAACGTGCGCGCCGCGACGATGCCCTCGTCCGTGGTGCCCTCGGCGCGGACCTCGTCGGCGCTCTTGCCGAACGCGAGCGCCTTGGTCTGCGCGAAGAAGTTCGCCAGGAACAGCGTGTGCACGTCGGTGCCGGGCGCGACGCCCTTGCCGTCGCCGGTCTCGTCCTTGAGCGGACGGGCCGGGTTGGCGACCGTGATGAAGTCGGCCGGGATCAGGCGGGTGCCCTGGTGGATGAGCTGGTAGAACGCGTGCTGGCCGTTCGTGCCGGGCTCACCCCAGAAGACCTCGCCGGTCTCGGTGGTGACGGGCGAGCCGTCCCAGCGGACGCGCTTGCCGTTCGACTCCATGGTGAGCTGCTGCAGGTACGCGGCGAAGCGGTGCAGGTACTGCGTGTACGGCAGGACCGCGTGGCTCTGCGCACCGAGGAAGTTCGTGTACCAGACGTTGAGCAGGCCCATCAGGACGGGGACGTTCTGCTCGAGCGGCGTGGTGCGGACGTGCTCGTCGATGGCGTGGAAGCCGGCGAGGAACTGCTCCCAGTTCTCCTTGCCGATGGCGATGACGACGCTCGTGCCGATGGCCGAGTCGACCGAGTAGCGGCCGCCCACCCAGTCCCAGAATCCGAAGGCGTTCTCGGGGTCGATGCCGAAGGCCTCGACCTTGTCGAGCGCGGTGGAGACGGCGACGAAGTGCTTCGCGACGGCGTTCTTCTTCTCGTCGTCGGCGGCGTCGGTCAGGCCGAGCTTCTCCCACAGCCACTGGCGGGCGAGGCGCGCGTTCGTCAGGGTCTCGAGCGTGCCGAAGGTCTTCGACGCGACGATGAAGAGCGTGGTCTCGGGGTCCAGGTCCGCGGTCTTCTCGTAGATGTCCGCCGGGTCGATGTTCGACACGAAACGGGCCTCGAGGCCGGGCTGGACGTAGGGCTTGAGTGCCTCGTAGACCATGACCGGGCCCAGGTCGGAGCCACCGATGCCGATGTTGACGACGGTCTCGATGCGCTTGCCGGTGACACCGGTCCAGGCGCCGCTGCGGACCTGCTCGGCGAAGCCGTAGACCTTGTCGAGCGTGGCGTGCACGTCGGCGTCCACGTCCTGGCCGTCGACGGTCAGGGGCGCCGCCGGCACGAGGCCCTCGGTCGCCTTCGGGCGGCGGAGCGCGGTGTGCAGCACGGCGCGGTCCTCGGTGACGTTGATGTGCTCACCGGCGAGCATCGCCTGGAAGCGTTCGGCGACGCCGGTGTCCTTCGCGACCTGCAGCAGCGCGGCGAGGATCTCGTCGGTCACCAGGCCCTTGGACAGGTCGACGGTCAGGTCGGCCGCCTGGAAGGTGTACTGCTCGGCACGACCGGGGTCGCTGTCGAACCACCCTCGCAGGTCCGGGGTGAAGTCGGCAGCGATGCTGTCGAGCTTCTTCCAGCCTTCGGTCGATGTGGGGTCGACGGGAGCGGATTCGGTCACTTCGGTCCTCCTGGGGATCACGTTCAAGACGTACAGCCCGCGGGTCACGCAGCGCTGCGTCGCGGACCGTCTTCGAGCGTAGTGCGCTCCGGCGGGTGGTGCGCACAGTCGGCCGGGAGGCGCGGCTCGCGTTCGCTGCGCGCGTCACGCCTCCCGGCCGGTCGCGTTCAGGGCCGCGGTCGGCTCGCCGGGTTCAGGGCTGCGCCGCGAAGCGACGCAACCGCAGGCTGTTCGTCACGACGAAGACCGACGAGAACGCCATCGCCGCACCCGCGAGCACCGGGTTCAGCAGCCCCGCCATCGCGAGCGGGATCGCCGCGACGTTGTACGCGAACGCCCAGAACAGGTTGCCCTTGATGACGCCGAGCGTCGCGCGCGACAGCCGGATGGCGTCGGCGACCACCGTGAGTCGACCGCTCACCACCGTGATGTCGCTCGCCGCGATGGCCGCATCGGTGCCGGCCCCCATGGCGATGCCGAGGTCGGCCGCGGCCAGTGCGGCGGCGTCGTTCACGCCGTCGCCGACCATCGCGACGCTCCGCCCCTCGGACTGCAGCCGGCGGACGGTCTCGAGCTTCGACGCCGGGGTCGCGCGGGCGTGCACCTCGTCGATGCCGACGCTCGCGGCGACCGCACGTGCGGCACCGTCGTTGTCGCCGGTGAGCAGGACCGGGTGCAGGCCGAGCGCACGGAAGCGGGCGATCGCGTCGGCAGCCTCGGGCTTCGCGGTGTCGCCGACGACGACCACGCCCAGGGCCGTGCCGTTCCGGGCGACGACGACCGCCGTGCCCCCGTCGACCTCGGCACGGTCGACGGCGTCGGACAGCACCGGTGGCAGGGTGATCGACCACGAGTCGGCGAGCCAGCGGGTCGTGCCGACCAGGACGACGTCGCCGTCCACGACGGCCTGCACACCGGCGCCGGCGGTGGCGGTGAACTGCTCGGCCTGGGGCAGGCCAGCGCCCCGGGCACGGGCCGCGGTGGTCACTGCGCGGGCGACGGGGTGTTCGGAGCCGTCCTCGACCGCTGCGGCGAGGCGCAGGACGACGTCCTCGGCCTCGTCGACGGCGGTGACCGACCGCAGGGTCATCGACCCCGTGGTGACGGTGCCGGTCTTGTCGAGCACGACGGTGTCGACGCCGCGGGTGCGCTCGAGCACCTGCGGACCGCCGATCAGGATGCCGAGCTGGGAGCCGCGACCGGTGCCGACCAGCAGCGCGGTGGGCGTGGCGAGCCCGAGAGCGCACGGGCAGGCGATGATCAGGGTGGCGACGGCCGCGGTGAAGGCCGCGGTGACCGAGCCGCCGAACACGAGCCAGCCGACGAAGGCCAGCACGGCGAGCACGATGACGATCGGCACGAAGACCCCGGACACGCGGTCGGCCAGGCGCTGCACCTCGGCCTTGCCGGTCTGGGCGTCCTCGACCAGGCGACCCATCCGGGCGAGCTCGGTGTCGGCACCGACGCGGGTGATCGCGACGACGAGCCGGCCGCCGACGTTGATCGTGGCACCGGTGACCCGGTCGCCCGGGGCGACCTCGACCGGCACGGACTCACCGGTGAGCATGCTGAGGTCGACGGCCGAGGAGCCGTCCTGCACCAGGCCGTCGCTCGGGATCCGCTCGCCGGGTCGCACCACGACGACGTCGCCGACGACGAGGGACGAGGCGGGCACGCGGTGTTCGCCGCCGTCGCGCAGGACGGTGGCGTCCTTCGCACCGAGTTCGAGCAGCGCCCGGAGTGCGGCGCCGGACTGCGTCTTCGCGCGGGCCTCCATGTACCGGCCGGCGAGGATGAACACCGTCACGGCCGCCGCGACCTCGAGGTACAGGTCGGTGGCCTCGGGGTCCGTGGCGAACCACGAGAACGTCATGTGCATGCCGGTCGTGCCGGCGTCGCCGAAGAACAGGGCGTACAGGGACCACCCGAAGGCGGCGAGGACACCGACGCTCACCAGGGTGTCCATGGTGGCGGCACCGTGCCGGGCGTTGACCCACGCGGCACGGTGGAACGGGAGCGCACCCCAGACGGCGACGGGTGCCGCGAGCGTCAGGGCGAGCCACTGCCAGTTCGGGAACTGCAGGGCCGGCACCATCGAGAGCACCACGACGGGCACCGCGAGCACGGCGGACACGACCAGGCGTCGGCGCAGTGGGCCGGTCGGGTCCTCGTCGACCGCGGGGTCGGCGTCAGCAGCGGCGGGCGGGGCCGGCACCGTGGCGCCGTAGCCGGCCGACTCCACCGCGGCGATGAGCGCCTCGGGGTCAGCGGTGCCGTCCGCGGCGACCTGCACCTGCGCCTTCTCGGTGGCGTAGTTGACGGTGGCGGTGACCCCGGGCAGCTTGCCGAGCTTCCGCTCGATGCGGTTCGCGCACGAGGCGCAGGTCATCCCGGTGATGTCGAGTTCGACGGTGCGGTCGGTCACGAGCGCACGACCTCGTACCCCGCCTCGGTGACGGCGGCGCGGAGGGCGTCCGCGTCGACGGGTGCCGCCGAGCTGACGGTGACCTCGGACGATCCGCCGGGGACGAGTCGGACGTCGACGCCCGACACCCCGTCGACCTCGGTGAGTTCCTCGGTGACGCTCATCACGCAGTGGTCGCAGGTCATGCCCTCGACGAGCAGCGTTTCGGTGGTCATGGTGTCTCCTTCTCGGTGGTGGGTCGTCAGGGTCAGGAGCGGACGAGCCGGGCGATCGCCTGGCTGGCCTCGCGCACCTTCTCGTCGGCGGCGTCCCCGCCCTCGGCGACGGCCTCGGCGACGCAGTGCGCCAGGTGGTCCTCGAGCAGCGACAGCGCGACGCGTTCGAGCGCTCGGTTCGCCGCCGAGATCTGGGTCAGGACGTCGATGCAGTACGTCTCGTCCTCGACCATCCGCGCGATGCCGCGCACCTGCCCCTCGGCGCGACGGAGTCTCTTGAGCAGGTCGTCCTTGTCGCCGATGTACCCGACGTGTTCGTGCATGTCCGCCTCCACCGTTCTCAATACGGTACCCCCCTAGGGTATTCCTTTCCTTGTCCGGTGCAACTGATGGCATGATCGGCGCATGGACCCCTCGACGACGAACGGATTCCGCCGGCTGCGGTTCTGCGACGGCGAGGGTTCCGACTACTCCGAGATCTTCGCGGCCGAGTACGGCGGCTCGGACTTCGCCTCCGAGACGTTCGCCACCGACGACACCCGGTACGAGTACACGGTCGTGGGCGACGATGACCTGTCGCTGCGCACCATGCGGGCCGAAGGTGGTCGGCGGGGCGGGGTCATCGGCGTGCGGGACGACCACGTGGTGTTCTGGCTGACCAAGGGCCGGCTCGAGATGCACTTCGCCGACCGCACCCGCGTCGTCGAGCCGGGCAGCCCGTACATCGCGTCGGCGTCCGAGGCCTACCGGTTCGAGTCCGACGGCACCGTCTACAACGGCGTGCACGTGTCCGACCGGTTCCTGCGCAGTGTCGGCCGCGACCTCGGCTACCGCCTGCCCGACGGCCCACTGTTGTTCGACCAGCAGGACGAGGTCGTCGCCCGGCGCGAACCCCTGCGGCACCTGATCCGTGAACTCGGGCCGGCCCTGGTCGACGACCGCGTGCTCGGACCGATGCGGACCGCGCTGAACCGCCGGCTGGCCGTCGTCATCCTCGACACGTTCCCCATCCGGAACCGCGGTGATGACGTCCCCGTGGCGAACCGGCTCCGCGACGCGATCCGCTTCATCGAGCTGCACGCCGCCGAACGCCCTTCGGTCCCCACCATCGCCGCGGCCTGCGGACTGAGCCAGCGCGGGCTGCAGGACGTCTTCGCCCGGACGCTCGACACCACGCCGCACCGGTTCCTCCGCGACCACCGCCTCGACCGGGTGCGCGAGGAGCTGCTCCGCGCGGACCGGGGCGGCCCGGTCGCCCCGGCGGACTGTCCGCTCGTGTCATCCGGCATCGCCGCGATCGCCCGCCGCTGGGGCTTCACCAACCCGGGCCGGTTCGCCGAGACCTACCGCGACCGGTTCGGCGAGGACCCCGCCGTGACGAAACGCGCGTCGCTGGCCGCGCAGCCGGAGGCCGGCAAGGCGTCGTGGCGTGTCCGTCGTGCGGTGTCGTACATCGAGCAGCACCTCGACGACCCGCTCACGCTCGACGACATCGCGGCCGCCGCAGGGGTGCTCCCCCGACGGCTGCAACAGCTCTTCCGCGAGGAGCGCGGCGAGTCCCCGATGGCCTGTGTCCGTGCCATGCGGGCCGCTGCAGAGCGCAACGGCGCGGCCGGAAACGGCTGAACGGCCGGACGGAACACCCCGGGGGTACACGCTCATCCCCGGATTTCCGGGGTTCCCTGGAAAGCAGCCGAATCCGAGAAGTCGTGTGTGACGAATCTCTTCCACAGCCCGTCTCATCCGTGAACAGCAACCGCTGGGAACGCCCGGCGGGTCAACGGAAGGAACGAACATGGCTGACACCACCACCCCCACCCCGGCCACCACGGCGACCCGTGCCACCTCGCACGCCGGCACCAGCGGCGTCACCGGCAAGACCGTCATCGACGACACCGTCGTGTCGAAGGTCGCCGGCATCGCCGCCCGCGAGGTCAACGGCGTCCACTCCCTCGGCAACGGCGCAGCCCGTGCCATCGGCGCCATCCGCGACGCCATCGGCCAGCGTGACTTCGGTCAGGGCGTCAAGGTCGAGGTCGGCGAGAAGCAGGTCGCCGCGGACATCGTGATCGTCGCCGAGTACCCGGTGTCGCTCCAGCAGGTCGCCGACGGCGTCCGTGCCGGTGTCGCCCGTGCCCTCGAGCAGATCGTCGGCATGGAGGTCGCCGAGGTCAACGTGACCGTCCAGGACGTCTACATCCCGGGTGACGACGACGACAACGAGGACGAGAAGAAGGAAGCCCGAGTCGCATGAGCAACACGCTGATCGGCGCCCTCATCGGCGCAGTCCTCGCCGTCGTGGCACTGCAGTTCGGGTTCTGGGGCTTCGTGCTCGTGATCGTGTTCGGTGCGATCGGGGCCCTCGTGGCCGCACTCGCCACCGGTCGCATCGACCGCGGCGCCCTGACCGACGTGCTGACCGGACGCCGGAGCTCCCGGTGAACGCCGGCCCGGACGTCCCGGGCCGCGTCGAGATCACCGCACGCGCGCTCACCTCGCTGGCGCGGGCCGTCGCAGCCGAAGGGCTCGGCGCCCCCGCCAAGCGGGTGCGCGTCGGACTCGGCGACGCGTCGGGAGCACTGTCGCTCGACATCACCGGGCCGATCGCCGCGAGCGACGACATCGTCTCCGGGTCGATCCGGATCGCGGACCAGGTCAAGGGCCGCGTGAGCGACCTGACCGGGCGTCGCGTCGGCAGTGCCCACATCGAACTCACCGGGATCGTGCGTGAGCACGAGTCCCGTGCCCGCTAGGAGGCCATCATGAGCAACGGTTCCGTCGAACGACGCATCCGTCGTCGGAGCGTGCACCGCTCCCGCTCCACAGCAGTGGCGGTGGCACTCGTGGTGCTCGCCCTGGTGGCTGCCTGGATCGGCACCGAGGCGGTGCTCAGCGCCATCGGACGCCCGCCGCTGGTCGCCGATCCCCAGACCGTGGTCGACACGGCGCTCCGTCCGGACGCCGCGTTCGTCACCGTCGTCGAGGTCATCGCGGGTGTGCTCGTCGTCCTCGGCGTCGTGCTGGTCGTCCTGGCGCTCAAGCCCGGCCGGCAGCACCGATCGGTCGTCGAGCACGAGCGTGGTGCGGTCGTCATCGACGCCCGCATCGTCGCCTCCACCGCGGCGAACGCTGCAGGCATGGCGGCCGGTGTCCCCGAGGGGAACGCCTCCGCCACCGCCCGTGGCCGTTCCACCGAGGTCCGCATCGTCCCCGTCACCGGTGTGCCGGTCGACGAGGCGAGCGTGCGCGCCGCCGTCGTGGAGCGTCTGAGTGGTCTCGACGAGCGCTTCGGCCGACGCGTCCGCGTCCGCGTCGAGGAGAAGGGAACCCTCGCATGACCAAGAGCAACCGGACCCTCAACCGGATCATCCTGTTCGTCCTCGGCCTCGTCGCCGTGGTCGTCGGGATCGCGATGGGCGCGGGCGTGCTGCCCGCCGTCCAGGACGCCGTCAAGCCGTACGTCGACCTCCCCCGCAGCCTCGACGTCCCCGCGTCCGCGCTGTGGATCGTCGCCGGGGCCGCGGCCCTCGTGGTCGTCCTGTCGCTCGTGTGGGTGTTCACCCGCGGTGGTGGCGGCACGTCCGTCGCCGTCCGGGAGCACTCGGGCGACGATGCGGTCACCGTCAACGTCGCACTCGTCCGGGACGTCCTCGAGCACGAACTCGCGGGTGTCCGCGACGTGGTCGGGTCCCGTGTCGACACCTACCTCGTCCGCCGGCAGCGCGCCGCCCGGATCCGTGTCGCGGTCCGCCGCGGCGGGGACGCCGTCAGCGTGCTCGACGCCGTCGACCGAGCCGTCGCGGTCCTCGACCGCACCCTCGGCCGTCCGGTCCCGGTGCTCGTGCACCTGACCGGCGGTACCCGCTCCGCGCTCGCGAAGTCGACCCGCGTCCACTGACACCCGTCAGCCGGACGTACCCCGGGCCTCCCGGCCCACCACCACACCACCGGGCGCACGCCCACCCACGAAAGGACCCGTCATGGGACTCGACGACAAGATCAAGAACGCCGCTCAGGACCTCGCCGGCAAGGCGAAGGAAGCCGTCGGCAACCTGACCAACGACGACTCGAAGGTCGCCGAAGGCAAGAAGGACCAGGCCGCTGCGAGCGCGAAGCAGACCGGCGAGGACGTCAAGGACGTCTTCAAGAAGTAGGTCGCACGACCGCATCGGGGCACCCGTCGAACGGGTGCCCCGATGCGTCCCCGCGCAGATCCCGAACGAGGAGGAACCATGCAGCACGACCCCCATGCGAACACGCAGGTCACCGAGGTGGCCCTGCCCGCAGCACTGACGGAGCCGCTGCCCGACGACGCGAGCACCGCGACGATCGTCGCGCGCACCGCGGCGGAGACCGCGCTCGGCGTGCCCGGCGTGCACCACCTCGGCGGGATCGCCGCCCGTGCCGCCGACCAGCTGCGGAAGCAGCTCGGCCGTTCGGCGGGCACCACCGGCGTGCAGGTCGACGAACAGGACGGCGTGCTCAGCGTGCAGGTCGCCGTCGTCGTCAGCTACCCGCACCCGGTGCTCGACGTCGCCGCCGAGGTCCGGCAGCAGGTCACCGCAGCGACGCGGCAGCTGTCCGACCTCCGCACCTCGGTCGACGTGCGCGTCCTCGACGTGCACGGTCCGTTCGACGACGAGCAGTCCCCGCTCGGCCGGGCCGCCGAGCAGGCGACCGATGCGGTCAAGCAGGCGGCCGAGTCGACCGGCGACGCGGTCAAGCGGGCCGCCGAGACCACCGCCGACGCGACCAAGCGTGCCGCGACGGCCACGGCGGAAGCGACCAAGCAGGCAGCGTCGGCCACGGCGGACGCGACGAAGCAGGCTGCCGACGCCACCGCCGACACGACCAAGCGTGCCGTCGACGCCGCCGCCGAGACGGGCGAGCGTCTGCGTGACGCCGCCTCGGAGTCGCTCGCCCGGGCATCCGAGCAGGCCGCCGACGCGGCATCGTCCGCGAAGGACGCCGCCGAGCAGGCCCGCGACGTCGTCGTCGACACAGCCGGCACGACCCGCGACCGGGCCGCCGACGCTGCCGATGCCGCGGCGGACGCGGCCGACGATGCAGCCGTCGCCGCCGATGCGGCAGCGGATGCCGCCGCGGCTCCCCGTCACCGGGACCAGCCGTGACCACCGCCTGGTCCGGAGGGCGCCGGCCCCGTGCCCGGCGCCCCCGACCCCGCGGCGTCTGGATCGCCGGCGGCATCGGGGTCTTCCTCGTCCTCGCCGTCGCGGTCGGCGGCTTCCTGCCGCTGGTCGGGTTCCTCGGCGGGGTCACCGCCACCACCGCCGGTCTCGTGCCGTTCCCGTTCGTCCGGGTCACCCTGATCGCCCTGCTCGGTGCGGTCGTGGTGCTCGCGCTGCTCCTGCTCGCCCTGACCCGCCGGCACACCGCGACCGCGACGACCGCCGTGGTGCTCGCCGTCCTGGTGAGCGTGGCGGTCACCCTGGTCCCCGTCGTCCTGGTCGCCGTCGGCTCCGCCGACCGCGCGGGCGACGTCTGGCCGATCGTCACCGAGCTCTGGACCCGCTTCACCGGCTGACGTCGTGCACACGGTCCCGGCCGGGAGGCCCGCCCCACCCGACCAGGTCGACCCACCCGGGTGGTCCCGGAGTCCACTGCCCGTCCGCTAGCCTCGCGACGTGAAGCGTCTCTCCCCCGGCCAGCGCTGGGTCATCGGTCTCGGCGCGTTCGCGCTCGTCTGTCTCGTCGTCGGCGTCATCGGGCTGGTGGTCGGGATCACGAACCGGTACGGGTGCCTCTCCGATTCCGAGATCTGGCCGCAGTCCTGCTGCCTCGGCGACGACTCCGGGATCTACTGGGGCAGCACCCTCGGCATCATCGGGCTGCTGCACCTCGGCCTGACCGGCCTGGCCGGTGCACTCGTCTGGACCTCGACCCCGGCGGTCGCTCCGCGTCCCGTCAAGCGTCCGACGCCGCGCCCCGGCGAGACGCACCGGGTCTTCTCGTACGGCACGCTCCAGCAGCCGCTCGTGCAGGAGTCGCTGTTCGGCGACCACGTCCCGACCACCCCGGACTCCCTGCCCGGCTGGCGGCTCGACTGGGTGGCGATCACCGACCCGGACGTCATCCGGACGAGCGGCTCCGACCGTCATCCCATCCTCCGCCGCGGCTCCGCGGACGACGTCGTCGAGGGTGTGGCCCTGACGCTCGGGTACGAGTGGCAGCTCCGCGCGGTCGACGGCTACGAGGTCGCCGACTACCAGCGCATCCGGGTCACGCTGGCCTCGGGCTCGACGGCCTGGGTCTACGTGGCGGCCGACGAGGCCTGAGCCGCGGCGCGCAGCCGTTCGAGCCCCTCGTCGATCGACACCGACGGGGTCCACCGCAGGTCCTGCCGGGTCCGCCGCTGGTCGAACCAGTGCGCGGTCGAGAGCTGTTCGGCCAGGAACCGGGTCATCGGCGGTTCGTCCTCGCCCGGTCGGACGCGCCAGACGGCCTCGACCACGGAGCCCGCGGCCCGCGCGACCGCTGCCGGCACGTGCCACTGCGGCGGTCGGACGCCCGACGCCGTGCAGATGCCGGCGAGCAGGTCGGCGACCGGTCGGGGCTCACCGTTCGTGACGACGTAGGCGTTGCCGTGGACGCCGTCGTCCGTGACGCGTTCGAGCGCCGCGACCATGGCCGTCGCGGCGTTGTCGACGTAGAGCGTGTCGATCAGCGCGGCGCCGGAGTCGAGCAGCGGGAGCCGTCCGGCGCGGGCACGCTCGACGATCCGTCCGACGAGCTGCGTGTCACCCGGACCCCACACCAGGTGCGGCCGGACCGCCACGACGGCGAAGTCCGGGGCGTCGGCGTCGAGTGCCAGCAGCTCCGCCGCGGCCTTGGTGCGGGCGTAGTCGCCTCGGGCACGGGACGGCTCGGCCGGACCGGCGTCGGCCCCGACGAGCGACGACCCGGTGTGCGCGACCGACGGCGACGACACGAAGACGAAGCGCCCGACGCCGGCTGCACGGGCGGCCGCCAGGAGTGAGCGGGTGCCCTCGATGTTGACCCGGGCGAAGTCGGCCGGGTCCCCGGCGAGTGACACCTTCGCGGCCAGGTGCACGACGGCCTCGACCCCGTCGACCGCGCGGGCGATCGCGGCGTCGTCGGTCATCGTCCCGGCGACGTCATGCACCCCGGGCACTCCCGAAGGACGGCGCTGGAACGTCCGGACCTCGTGCCCGGCGTCCCGAACGGCGGCGGCGGTGGCCTGCCCGAGGAACCCGCTGGCCCCGGTGACCAGGACCTTCACGGGAGGACCATCGGTCCGCCGTCTCGAACCGCGACGGGTCGGCGATTCGTGCTCACCGACACCTCACGCCCCCGACGGCCCGTGAGGTGTCGGTGAGCGCGTGAGAACGCGCCGAACGCGCCGATCACGGGCGGACCATCCGTCCGCCGGACAGCACCGAACCGGCCCAGCGGGACAGCCGGGTGCGGTCGACCTTTGAGTTGTGCCGGATGTCGGTCGGCAGCACGGGCACGACGAGCACCGCGGCGAGCGGCACTCCGGCGGCGGCACGGACCGCTGTGGCGAGCGACGGCGACGCCAGACCCGGCCGGCGCACGGCAGGGTCGGTCTCGACGACGGCCACCACCTGCTGGGTGCCGACCGGCCCGATGCCCGCGACGCCGGCGCGTCCGACACCGTCGACGCCCTCGATCCGCTGCTCCGGCCCCACCGGCGTGACGACCCCGTCCGGAGTCACCAGCACGTGCTGCAGTCGGCCCTCGACCCAGATCCGTCCCGCGGCGTCCAGGTGTCCGACGTCCCCGGTGCGGTGCCCGCGCGGGTCGTCGACGCCGAGGCGCGAGACCCGGTCGGTGCGCCAGAGCCGGTCGTAGTGGTCGCGCACGTGCGGTGCCGCGACGACGATCTCGCCGGTGACCCCGGGCTCGTCCGTCAGCGCTCCGGTCGAGCGCCCGGAACCGTCGAGCGGCGCGATGCGGACGCGGACGTTCGCTGCCGGCACCCCGACGCAGATCCCTTCGTCGTCGGACCGGCCGGCGGCACGGACCCCGTCGAGGTCGACGTCGGTCATGAGGAGCCCCTCGGTCATGCCGTAGGGGGTGTGGGCGCTGGCGTTCGGCATCAGCTCGGTCGCCGCGGTGAGCAGCGCAGCCGAGACGGGAGCCCCGGCCGACAGGAACAGCCGCACGCCCTTCAGCGCCTGCCGGTCGGCGTCGGTGAGCTCCGACGCAGTCGCGACGACGTTCGCCAGGGCCGCGGGCGACAGGAACACCACGGTGGCGTCGGCCGCGGCGACCGAGGCCGCGACCGCCTTCGCCGTCAGGGTGCGCGGCGCGGTGACGTCCATGTCGGGCGCGACCGACCGTGCTCCGAGGGCCGGGCCGAGCAGCGCGAACGGCGCGAACCCGGCGACGAGACCGGTGCCGACCCCGACGTCGTACTGGGTGGCCAGGGCGTCCCGGACGGCGCTGAGCTGCCCGTGCGTGTACACGACACCCTTCGCCGGGCCGGTCGACCCCGAGGTGAAGAGCACGGCAGCGGGTGCGTCCGACGACGGGGCCGTCGGCAGCGCGGTGCCGTGCGCGAGACGACGCGCACCACGTCGGGCGACGTCGACGAGCGTGTGCTCCACCCGCAGCGCCTTCCGGGCCGGCGCGGGCAGCGAGAGCGTCGCGATGCGTCGCCCCGGCCAGCCGAGGGCACGCGCGGCACCGAGTCCGGGCAGCGCGCCGATGATCCAGTCCGGTCGGGCTCCGCGGACCGCGCGGGTCAGGCCGCCGAGTCCGAGTCCGGCGTCCGCGACGACGACGACCGCCCCGATCCGCACGCAGGCGTACAGGACGGCGGTCAGGTCGGCGCCGGGGGTCACCAGCAGCGAGACACGGTCGCCGCTCCGGACGCCCAGGTCGTCGAGGCCTGCGGCGATCTCGTCGACCCGTCGGGCGAGCAGCCGCCAGGTGATCGTGCGGGGGCCACCGGCTGCGGCCATCTCGACCAGCGCGGGTTCGTCACTGTCACGCAGTTCGTCGAGCCGCGCCCAGAGCGGCGGGGTCGCCGGTGCGGGCTGGCCCGGGTCCACGGCGTCGGACTGGAGGCCCGTGGGGGCCTGGGCAGGACGGCCACCGTCCGGCAGGCGGTCACCGAGCCAGTCGAAGACCGCGCCCGCCACGTCGGCGTCATCGGGCAGCAGGTGCCCGGCGCCCTCGAACCGGTGGACGTCCGCGTGCGGCACGCGCTCGGTCAGGTCGTCCAGGTAGCGCTCGAGGAACACCGGGTCGCGCGGACCCCAGAGCAGGAGCACCGGCACGTCGAGCGCGGCGACCCCGGCAGCGATGCGGTCGAGTTCGGGGGCGCTCCGGTGCCGGGCGTCGACGGGGATGTCCGCGACGAAGCCGCCGATGCCACCGCGACGGGCGGCACCGCGGTAGGGCGCCCGGTAGCCGTCGGCTGTGGCACGGTCGAGCTTCGGGTGCGCGATGGCCAGGGTGGTCTCGAGGAACGCCGGGGTCACGACCGTCGCGCGGCCGAGCATCCCCGGGCCGAGGGCGAGCCGCAGCGGTGCCGGGATCGGGGCGTCGTCGGGTTGATGCACGGCGGTGTTGCACGTCATCGCGGCGGCCAGGACGTCCGGGTGGTCGACCGCCCAACCGAGCGACACCACACCACCCCAGTCGTGGCCGAGGGTGACGACCGGTCCGGTCAGCCCGAGTTCGTCGGTCAGGGCTCCGAGGTCCGCGACGCGCTGCGCAAGTCCCCGCTCGACGCCGGTGCGCTCCGAGAAGCCCATGTCGAGCTGGTCGACGGCGACCACACGCCAGGCCGGGCCGCCGGCCTGGGCGACCTCGAGCGAGGTGCGGAGCACCGACCGCCACAGGTACGACCACGTCGGGTTGCCGTGCACGCAGAGGATCGTGCCGACCGGTTCCACGCCGAGCGCGGCCAGGGACCCGGCCGTGTCGAGGAGGTGCCAGGTGCGCGCGGCGCGATCCGTTCCTCCCGTCCGCTCTCCGGACCACGCGGGAACCGTGACCAGACGCGACCAGGCCGGGTCGAGGCCGGGCAGGGAGGGCGGCTGCGTCGCCGGAGCCGTGCTCGCGGCGACGCGGGGCAGCCGGGACGTCACCAGTGGAGTTCCATCATCGCCGTGTTGATGCCGGAACCGACGCCACCCAGGAACACGCGGTCACCGCGACGGATGCCGCCGGAGGCGACCTCGTCGGCGAGCGTGATCGGGATCGACGCGGGGCCGACGTTGCCGAAGCGCTGGTACGTGGTGGGGACCTTGTCGCGCGGGATGCCGATCGCCTCGACGAAGGCGTTGGTGTGCACGTCGGAGACCTGGTGCAGCACGTAGCGGTCCATGTCGGCCCAGTCGAAGTGGGCGCGGGCCTCGGTCCAGGCGGCGACGACGAGCTCCATGCCGCCCTTGAGCAGCATCTTCGCGTCCGTGAACATGCCGTCGACGCTGCCGACGCACAGGTCGTACCACTGGGTCGCCGCGCGGGTGACGCCGCCGACGATCCGGTGTCCTTCGGGGTGCAGGTCCGCCGGGCCGAGCACGGCTGCGGCAGCACCGGACCCGAGGGTCAGGCTGGCGAACTCGCTCATGAAGTCCTTGCGGTTCCGGCCGCCCTGGTTCAGGCGGTCGATGGTGTTGAGCTGCACCTGGTCGGCGTCCTCGCCGTCGACGACGAGCGCGTACTTGATCTGCCCGGAGTCGATCATGCCCGCGGCGACGCTCATGGCGTTGACGAACCCCAGGCAGGCGTTCGCGATGTCGAAGTTGATGGCGGACGACGGCAGCCCGAGACCGTGGTGCAGGCGGACGGCCACCGACGGCTCGAGGTGCGGACGGGTCACCGAGGTGTTGATGAGCAGCCCGATCTCGTCCGGACGGACACCGGCTTCGGCCATGGCGCGGCGGCCGGCGTCGATCGCGGCGTCCTGGAAGGTCTGCCCCTCGCCCCAGTTGCGACGCTCGATGACCCCGGCGACGCGCTCGAGCAGTCCCATCGGCAGACGGAGTCGACGGAGGACCCCGCGGAGCTTGGCCTCGATGTCGGCCGAGGTCGTCACACGCTCCGCCGTGGTGGTCGCCACGGAGAGCAGTGAGACGTTCCGGTGCTTCGCCGTGGCGTTGCCGGGCTGCTCCGGTTCACTGCTCGATGCCTGGTCGACCGGCCGTTCCGTCATGATCGTCACCGACACATACTTCCGCATCTGGCCTGTGTGCGCGATCCGGATGCGCTGGACGGCCCTGAATCCGTGCAATGCATTGCATGTGAAATACATATTGCATACGATGGCTACCGACCCCTTCGATCGGAGCCCCGAATGCCCCCGCTCAGCAAGTCCACCTCTGCCGCAGCCCTCCTGCTGGCGTTCGCGCCGTTGGCAGTGCCGGACCTGGCCGCCGCGACGACCGTCACGACGGCACCCGCGCCGACCGAGGAGCGAGCCGACGCGTCCGTGGAGCCGGAGGCGCCGGGCGAGGGCGAGTCGCCTGTCGACAGCGGCGTACCTGTCGAGCCCGAGGCGCCCGTGGACACCGCGGTGCCCGGCGACGCCGACCCCGTCACGGAGCCGGAGCCGGACCCGGCGCCGAGCACCGCGCCCGCTCCGACCCCCACCCCCGAGGCGCAGCCCACGACCGACGAGGTCACGCCGAACGAGACGCCGATCAACGTGTACGTCGATGGAGCCGCGGACGCGATCGGTCAGCCGGGACAGCGGTTCGAGACGTCGATCTTCAACGTCAAGAACGTGAGTGGCTTCACGATCCCGAGCCGTTCGCTCGACTTCCACTGGACCATCACCGGCCCCGCGACCTTCACACGCGGACGACCGCCGTTCTCCGTGGCGAACTCAGGCACGGCGAACGTTGCGAACTGCACGTTCACGTCCTCCACGCAGACCGACTGCCTCGGCGGGAACCCCCAGCCACTCAACACCGGAGGAGCGAACTTCAACCACATCCGGGTGCCGATCACCGTCGACGTTTCCGCTCTGCCGGGCGACGTCATCACGGTGCACGGCTCGTTCGCCCCGAACGCTGCCACCGACTACGTGAACTCGAGCGAGCAGACGACATCGACGTGGAAGGTCACCATCCCGCTGACCGCCGCCGTCATCGACGAGCCGACCGCAGCCGTCGGGCCGAAGCCGACCATCACCGGCCAGGGCGTCCCCGGTGGCACCGTCGACGTGGCCGTCGGTGACCGGGCGCCGGTGAACGTCCCCGTCGGCGATGACGGCACCTGGTCGCTCCCCGTCACCGAGGCGCTGTCGGAGGGGTCGGTCACCGTCACCGCCGTGCAGCACCGCAACGGCTTCACCGCCGACCCGACCACGGCGACCCTCGACGTCGACGCCACCGCCCCCGACGTCCCGATCGTCGACGACCCCGGCACCCTCGCCGACCCGACCGGACCCATCACCGGCACCGCCGAGCCAGGCGCCATCGTCATCGTCCGCGACCCCGCCGGCAACGAACTCGGCCGCGATCGTGCGAACGAGGCCGGCGACTTCTCCGTCCGTCTCGACGCACCGCTGCCCGAGGGTGCGACCGACCTCGTGGTCGTCGCCGCCGATGCGGTCCGCAACGAGTCCGGCCCGGCGACCGCGACCGCGGTCGTCCCGGACACCACCGCGCCCGATGCTCCGGTCGTCGAGCGCCAGGACCTCGCGACCCCGACCGGCCCGGTGGTCGGCACCGCCGAGCCCGGCTCCATCGTGATCATCCGCGACCGGGACGGCGACGAGATCGGGCGCGGCGAAGCCAATGACGACGGCGACTTCTCGGTCGAGTTGGACGAGCCACTGACCGAGGGCGACCACGGCCTAGAGGTCGTCGCGCAGGACGACGCCGTCAACGAGTCGACTCCCTCGCCCGTGACCGTCACCGCACCCGACGTCACCGCACCCGACGCCCCGATCAGCACGACCCCCGAGTTCCTCGCCGACGGCACCGGCCCCTTCACCGGGTCGGCCGAACCCGGTTCGACAGTGATCGTGCGCGACGCCGACGGCAACGAACTCGGCCGTACCGAGGCCCGCGACGACGGGCAGTTCACCGTCGTGCTCGACGAGCCGCTCGACGACGGCGCGCACGACCTCGAGCTCGTCGCGCAGGACGAGGCCAGCAACGTCTCGTCCCCGACGCCGGTCACGGTGGACGTGGACGACGACGCTCCGAACGCACCGATCGTGACCGGACCGACCGACCTCGCTGACGGCAAGGGACCCATCACCGGGACCGCCGAACCGGGCTCGACGGTCATCATCCGTGACGAGGACGGCAACCAGATCGGCCGCGGCGAAGCCAACGACGACGGGGACTTCTCGATCGAACTCGACGAGCCGCTCGACGACGGCGACCACCACCTCGAACTCATCGCCCAGGACGACGCCGGCAACGTCTCGACCCCCACCCCGGTCACCGTCGACGTCGACACCGAAGCACCCGACGCACCCGTCGTCACAAGCCCCAAGGACCTCGACAACGGCAAGGGACCCATCACCGGCACCGCCGAACCCGGCTCCACGGTCATCATCCGCGACGAAGACGGCAACGAACTCGGCCGCGGCGAAGCCAACGACGACGGGGATTTCAGCATCGAGCTGGACGAGCCGCTCAACGACGGCGAGCACAAGCTGGAACTCGTCGCTGCAGACAAGGCCGGCAACGAATCTGGCCCGACCGACACCACGGTCGATGTCGACACCGAAGCCCCCATGGCCCCGGTCGTGACCAGCCCCTCTGACCTCGCTGACGGCAAGGGCCCCATCACCGGCACCGCGGAACCCGGCTCCACGGTCATCATCCGCGACGAGGACGGCAACGAGATCGGCCACGGCGAAGCCAACGACGACGGCGACTTCTCGATCGAGCTCGACGAGCCCCTGGATGACGGCGAGCACAAGCTCGAGCTGATCGCCCAGGATGACGCCGGCAACAACTCCGAGGAGACGAAGACCACCGTCGACGTCGACACGAAGGCACCGACGGCGCCCGTCGTCACCAGCCCGTCCGACCTGAGCGACGGCACCGGACCCATCACCGGGACCGCTGAGCCGGGCTCCACCGTGATCATCCGCGATGAAGACGGCAACGAGATCGGCCGCGGCGAAGCCAACGACGACGGCTACTTCTCCATCGAGCTGGACGAGCCGCTCGACGACGGCGAGCACAAGCTCGAACTGATCGCGCAGGACAAGGCCGGTAACGAGTCCAACCCGACCGACACAACGGTTGACGTCGACACTGAAACCCCCGACGCACCCGTCGTGACCAGCCCGTCCGACCTGAGCGACGGCACCGGACCCATCACCGGGACCGCTGAGCCGGGCTCCACCGTGATCATCCGCGACGAAGACGGCAACGAGATCGGCCGCGGCGAAACCAACGACGACGGCGACTTCTCGATCGAGCTCGACGAGCCGCTCGATGACGGCGAGCACAAGCTCGAACTGATCGCCCAGGATGACGCTGGCAACACCTCCGAGGAAACGACGACCACGGTCGACGTCGACACCAAAGCGCCGACGGCACCTGTCGTGACCAGCCCCTCTGACCTCGCTGACGGTAAGGGCCCGATCACCGGCACCGCGGAACCCGGCTCCACCGTGATCATCCGAGACGAGGACGGCAACGAGATCGGCCGCGCCGAAGCCAACGACGACGGGGACTTCTCGATCGAGCTCGACGAGCCGCTCGACGACGGCGAGCACCAGCTCGAACTCATCGCCGAAGACAAGGCCGGCAACAGCTCCGACGAGACGAAGACCACCGTCGATGTCGACACGAAGGCACCGACGGCACCGGTCGTGACCAGCCCGTCCGACCTCGCTGACGGCAAGGGTCCAATCAGCGGCACCGCCGAGCCGGGCTCCACTGTGATCATCCGTGACGAGGACGGCAACGAACTCGGCCGCGGCGAAGCCAACGACGACGGCGACTTCAGCATCGAGCTGGACGAGCCCCTCGACGACGGCGAGCACAAGCTCGAACTGATCGCGCAGGACAAGGCCGGTAACGAGTCCGACCCGACCGACACAACGGTTGACGTCGACACTGAAACGCCCGACGCACCCGTCGTCACCAGCCCGTCCGACCTGAGCGACGGCACCGGTCCGATCAGCGGGACCGCGGAACCCGGCTCGACCGTGATCATCCGCGACGAGGACGGCAACGAGCTCGGCCGCGGCGAAGCCAACGACGACGGCGACTTCTCGATCGAACTCGACGAGCCCCTGGATGACGGCGACCACAAGCTGGAACTCATCGCCGAAGACAAGGCCGGCAACGAGTCCAACCCGACCGACACCACGGTCGATGTCGACACCGAAGCCCCCACGGCCCCGGTAGTGACCAGCCCCAAGGACCTCGCTGACGGCAAGGGACCCATCACGGGCACCGCGGAACCCGGCTCGACCGTGATCATCCGCGATGAAGACGGCACCGAGATCGGCCGCGGCGAAGCCAACGACGACGGGGACTTCAGCATCGAGCTGGACGAACCGCTCGACAACGGCGAGCACAAGCTCGAACTCATCGCTGAAGACAAGGCCGGCAACGAGTCCAACCCGACCGACACCACGGTCGACGTCGACACCGAAGCACCCGACGCACCGGTCGTGACCAGCCCCAGCGATCTCGACAACGGCAAGGGCCCCATCACCGGGACCGCCGAGCCCGGCTCCACCGTGATCATCCGCGACGAGGACGGCAACGAGCTCGGCCGCGACACCGCGGACGAGAACGGCGACTTCGAGATCGTCCTCGACGAGCCGTTCACGGACGGGGCGCACGACCTCGAACTGATCGCGCAGGACAAGGTCGGCAACGAGTCGGACCCGACGAAGACCACGGTCGACGTCGACACCGAGGCCCCGGCGGCACCCGTCCTCGAGGCGTTCGACGACATCGTCGGCGGCACCGGCATCGTCCGGGGCTCCGCCGAGCCGGGCTCGACGGTCGTGATCCGCGACGCCGACGGCCGCGAGATCGGCCGTGGGACCGCCGACTCCGACGGGCGGTTCGCCTTCCGGACGACGGTTCCCCTGGAGCCGGGAGCGCACCTGCTGTCGGTCGTCGCCGTGGACCGCTTCGGTCACGTCTCACCGGGCTCGAGCATGCTCGTCACGCTCGTCCCCGAGAGCGAAGAGGGCGAGAACGACGAGAACGACAACGGGGCCGGAACGGGAATCGCGTTCCCGGGGATCGTGGCCCCGGGCATCGGCCCGCAGCTCGGCTCGACCGACGATCGCACCGCACCCGCTCCGAAGACCGACGGAGCCGGCACCACCGGCACCGGCACCGGCACCACCAACCGTGAGCTCGCGTTCACCGGCGTCGAGCTCGGCGGCTGGCTCGCCGCCGCGCTCACCGCGCTCGGGCTCGGCGCCGTCCTGCGCCTGCTCGCGCGCCGACGCCAAGGCGACGTGCGCGGCGACTGAGCCCCGAACTGCGGACTGGAGGCCCGGATCACGTACCCGACGAGGGGACGCGATCCGGGCCTCCCGGCTGTCACGGCGCTGCAGCGCCCGAGCGCTCAGCCCTCGGTCTGCAACGGCTCCTTCGGCAGCTTCCGAACCTTCGCACGCCGCTTCCGGCGCTCCGGGATCATCGACCGCATCTCCTCGAGCTTGCCGAAGCAGAGCAGTCTGTCGCCCGGCTCGAGGGCGACGCCACTGCGCGGGTTCGGGATGACGTTCGAGCCGCGGTGCAGCGTGAGGACCGTGATGTCGCGGTCCCAGAGCCCGGACTCCTTGATCGTCTTGCCGACCAGGTCGGCGTTCGTGTGCACGAGGAGCTCGGCGACGCCGTAGCCGGTCGAGACGGACAGCCGCTGGCGGACGTCGATCTCGGGGAACGCGACCTGGTTCGCGATGAAGTCGACGATCGCACCGGCGATGTCGAGGCCGGTGGCACGCTCGACGCCCTCGAGCCCTGGCGAGGAGTTGACCTCCATCACGAGCGGCCCGTCGTTGCCCTCGAGCATGTCGACGCCGGCGACCTTGAGGCCCATGATCTGCGCCGAGCGGACGGCCACCGCCTCGTACTCGGGCGAGAGCGTGACCTTCTCGACGGTGCCGCCGCGGTGCACGTTGGAGCGGAACTCGTCGCCCGAGGCGGTCCGACGCATCGCCGCGACGACCCGGTCACCGACGACGAGGGCCCGGATGTCACGACCGCGGCTCTCGGCGATGAACCGCTGGATCAGGACGTTCTGCTTCGTGGAGTGCAGGGTCTCGACGATCGACTCGGCCACCTTCGCCTCGGGCGCCAGGATCACGCCGATGCCCTGCGTGCCCTCGAGGAGCTTGATGACGACGGGCGCGCCACCGACCCGTTCGATCGCCCCGCGCACGTCGTTGCGGCCGGCCACGAAGGTCGTCGCCGGCATGCCGATGTCGTGCCGCGACAGGATCTGGTTCGCCCGGAGCTTGTCGCGCGAGTTCGTGATGCCGTTCGCCGTGTTCGGCGTGTAGACGTCCATCTGCTCGAACTGGCGCACCACGGCGGTGCCGTAGTAGGTGATCGAGTTGCCGATGCGCGGCAGCACCGCGTCGTAGTCGCTCAGCAGCTTGCCGCGGTAGAGCAGGTCCGGGTCGTCACCGGACAGGTCGATCGCGAAGCGCAGGGTGTTGAGCACCTTGACCTCGTGACCGCGGTCGAGTGCCGCTGCGCGGAGGCGCTGGGTCGAGTACGCCTGGGGCGCGCGCGACAGGATGGCGAGTTTCATCGAGGGGTTCTCCGCTGGGTCGGATCGACGGCGACGCTCCATCAAAGCATGCGGACGTGGCCACGGAGCATGCGACAGGATGGGCACATGGCCCGAGCTCCGAAGTCCTCCGACAGCGGGCTCGTCGTCGCCGGGTGGCGGGAGTGGGCGGGACTGCCGGACCTCGGCGTGCCGTGGATCAAGGTGAAGCTCGACACCGGCGCCCGGAGCTCCGCGTTGCACGCCTTCGACCTCGAGGAACTGCCCGGCGAGCGGGTGCGGTTCTCGCTGCACCCCTGGCAGGACACCGATGCCGACGCCTCCACCATCGAGTGCGACGTGCACGACCGGCGCATCGTCCGCAGCTCGACCGGGCACACCCAGGAGCGCATCGTCGTCCGCACGCGGATCGCGTTGGCCGGGCAGGTCGTCGAGTCCGAGGTCACCTTGAGCAACCGTGACCAGATGGGGTTCCGGATGCTCGTCGGTCGCGAGGCGCTCCGGCGGGGCTTCCTCGTCGATCCTGCACGGTCCTTCATGGCCGGGCGGGCTCCGAAGGAGATCCGGCGCCGCAACCGCGGTCGCGCCTGAGCGCTCCTGGGCGCTCCTGGTCACGCAGCACGGGCCGTTGCGGTGACCGGTCGACGGCCTGGAGGCGCGGTGCGGGGCCGCCACGAGCCTCCCGTCCGCCTCGACGCGCGTCCCGGGCGCTGGTCGGGACGCTGGTCGGCTCAGTGACCCAGGTGACGGCCGAGGAAGGCGAGCTGCTGGGGCGCCAGGCGGCGCCAGTAGCCGTGCGTGTGGGCGCCGGGTGCGAAGCCTCCGGCCGGAGGCGTGGCGAAGCCGTCGACGTAGGCGTGCACCGCCGGCGCGAACCCGTCCCCGTTGCCGCAGTCGACGCGGACGGCGACGCCGTCGAGCGCGCGCTGCCGCCCGAGGACGGTGTTCGCGCGGAAGTCCGCGGCGTCGTCGAAGGCGCCGCGAGCGGTGTCGGCGGCCGACTTCCAGAGCGCGGGGCTGATGGCCGAGACCGCCCGGACGCGCGAGGCACCGAGGACCCCTGCGAGCCGGAGGGCGCCGAAGCCACCCATCGAGTAGCCGGTCAGGGCGAGGCGGTCCGTGTCGAAGCCGCGGCGGGCGATCAGGGGCAGGAACTCGTCGACGACCATCGCGGCGGGGTCGTCCCCGTCGGCTCGTGGGTGCCAGTAGCGGTTGCCGCCGTCGATCGAGGCGATCGCGAACGGGGCTCCGCCGTCGGCGACGTGCGCCGCGAGGAACCGGTCGTAGCCCAGGCTCCGCCCGAAGAACGAGGTGTGGTCGTCGCCGTAGCCGTGCAGGGCGACCGCCACCGGCAAGGGGGTGTCGGACGCCGGTGCCGCGATCGTCCACCCGACGGTGCGGCCCTTCCGCGCTGCTGACACGAAGGTGCCGGAGGTGGTGGGGACCGGCTGGACGTCGGGGACCGTGCCGTCGGTGCCGTCCAGACCGAGGACCCGGTACAGGGTCGAGCGCCCGGGCAGCAGGCCGAGGTTGATCCCCTCGGCCACGGCTCCCGCGGCGACGATGCCCGTGCCACCGATGAGCAGGGAACGCCGCGTGATCGTGGCAGCACGCGATCGGGTCATTTGGTGGGCGCCGTTCCGTCTGGGGTGTGTTCCCGGATGAGGGACGCGGCGACGGACCGTGCCGTCGTCGTGTCGAGCGCGGGGTCGCGCAGTCGCATCGCAAGGTAACCGGAGACGATGAGGAGCAGCTGGTCGGCGAGGGCCCCGGCACGGGGACCGACCACCGGCACCGCCCGTGCCACGAGCCGCCGGCGCAGGGTGGTGGTCTCGAGGTCCAGGACCTGCCGGACCTCGGCGGGGGCGTCGGCGTACTCGGCGGCGGTGCCGAGGAAGGCGCACCAGCGGGAGCCCGTGGGCGTCGAGCGGTAGTCGTCGAGGGCGTCGAACACCGCCAGGAGTCGGCCCAGGTCGTCCCGTTCGGCGGCGACCGCACGGTCCCAGGTGGCGATCCAGTCCTCGTGGCGACGGGTGAGGGCCGCGGCGACGAGCGACTCCTTGCTCGCGTAGCCGCGGTAGAGCGTGGCCGTCGAGACCCCGGCCCGTTCGAGGACGGCGTCGATCGGGGTGGCGGCGATGCCCTGTGAGAAGAAGAGCTCCTCGGCGGCGGCGAGCAGCCGTTGCTCGGTCCCTGGGCGCATCACCATGAGAGCACCCTAGGCTCTGGAAAGTGAAACGATCGTTTTCGTTACGACATCGACTGCTCCTGGTGAGCGGACTCGGCCTGATCGCCGCCACCTACGGCCTGGTGCGCCTGGCGTACGGGCTGTTCCTGCCCGACGTGCAGCGCGACCTGGGGCTCCGGTCCGACGCCGCCGGGTGGGTATCGTCGGGTGCCTCGGCGCTGTACTGCGTCGGCGCGGTGGCCGGGTTCGTGCTCGCCGCACGGATGCCCCGGGTGCTCGTCACGGTCGCCACCCTGGTGGCCGGGATCGGTGCGATCGCCATGGCGACGGCCGGCGGCTCGCTGGCGTTCGGCGTCAGCGCCGTGCTCGCGTCGGCAGGTGCCGGACTCGCGTCCCCCGCCCTCGTCCGGATCGTCGCCGAGCAGGTGCCGTCGGCGCTGCTCGGTCGAGCGCAGGCGATCGTGAACGCGGGTACCGGCCCGGGGCTCGTGGGTGCCGGGGTGCTCGCACTCGTGCTGCTGCCCGACTGGCGGACGGCCTGGGCGGTGTCCGGGGTGTTCGCCCTGGCCGTCGGTGCCCTGCTGCTCGTGGTGTCCCGCGGCGGGGCTGCTGCGTCCCGGTCACCGCTGCCCGGTGTTCCCTGGTTCGCGGCGCACCGAGGGGTGCTCGTGCTGGCGCTGCTGTTCGGGGCCGGGTCCGCCGTCGTCTGGACCTACGGACGTTCGGCGCTGGTCGAGGCCGGCGCGTCGGTCGTCGTCTCGGTGTCGGCCTGGATCGCGCTCGGGATCGGCGGAGCGGCCGTCGTGGTCACCGCCCGGTGGACGAACGGACTGCGCGCCCGGACGCTCTGGGCGGTCACGGCGGGTTCGGTCGCCGTGGCCGTCGTGGTGCTGGGGGCTTTGCCGCAGTCGACGGTCGCGGCACTGCTGGCGTGTGCCGTGTTCGGCTGGGGCTACACGGCGGCGACCGGGGCGCTGATCGCGTGGACGACCGAGATCGATGCCGAGCGGTCGTCGGCCGGCACGTCGATGCTGTTCGTCGCACTCGTGCTCGGACAGGCCGTCGGCGCTGCGGCTGCCGGAGCGCTCGTCGGTGCGATCGGGTTCGTCGCGACGTTCGTGGTCGGGGCGGGTGTGACCGCGGCGAGCGCCGTCCCCGCGGTGGCCTGTCGGCCGGGTGGGGTCCGTGCCGTCAGAGCAGCGGGCGGAGCTCGATCTTCCGGTTGCACGCCTGCGACGCCTGGTGCGCCACCCGGGCAGCCGTCTCGGCGTCCGGGAGGTCCATGACCCAGAACCCGGCGACGTACTCGTCGGGGTCGGTGGCGGGCCCGGTCGTGGCGCGCCCGGCCGTGGTGTCCGCCGCGCCCTCGCGGGCGTCGACCACGGTGGCGTCGGAGGGTGCGGAGACCCCGGCGGCGAACACGATCGCGTCGGCCATCCGTTCGTTGAAGGCATCGACCGCGGCGGCTTCGGCGTCGGTCGCGGAGTACGTGTTGCCGACGGCGGCGGCCTGGCCGTCGTCGATGACGTTGACGAGGAACTGCATGGCGTCTCCCCTGCTCGTTGGCGTGAGGCTACTCCTGGTCGAGCGCACCCAGTAGCGTTTCCTGCATGGGGACGACGGCGGAGTGGTCGCGACTGCCGGTGGGGCGGCACGAGTACCGGCAGGACACGGTGCTCGCAGTCGTGCTGGCCGGTGGGCTCGCGGTAACGACGTTCCTGTACGGGTCGGCCGGTACGTACGGTGACGACCAGGCCGCCTGGTGGGTCTCCGCGCTGATGATCGTCGCGAACGCCGCCCCGATCGCGTTCCGCCGACGGTTCCCGATGTCGGTGGCCCTGGTGTCGGCGCTGGCGTTCGCCGCAACGCAGCTGCTCCAGGTGCCCGAGGTCTTCCTCGTCAACTTCACGCTCTTCATCGCGCTGTACACGGTGGGCGCGTGGTGCTCCGACCGGGTGCGGGCCGAAGCGGTGCGCTGGGTCGTCATCGGCGGCATGTTCGCGTGGCTGTTCGTCGCGATCTCGTTCGGGTGGGCGTCGCCGAACGCTCTGCCGAACGACACGGACTCCCCCGTGGCGCCCTACGTCGCGATCTCGCTGCTCAACATCGTCATCAACGTGATCTACTTCGGCGCTGCCTGGTACGCCGGCAACCGCGCCTGGGTCTCCGCAGTCGCACGGCACCAGCTCGCCGAACGCACCGCCGAACTCGCCGCCGAGCGGGAGCGGTCCGCGGCACAGGCCGTCACGATCGAACGGGTACGGATCGCTCGCGAGCTGCACGACGTGGTCGCCCACCACGTCTCGCTGATGGGGGTGCAGGCGGGTGCTGCACGGCGCGTGATCGGCCGCGACCCCGCGCAGGCCACCGCCTCGCTCGGGGTGGTCGAGGAGAGCGCCCGCACCGCGGTGGAGGAACTCCGGCGGATGCTCGGCACCCTGCGCTCGGACGACGACGCGTCCGGCCTCGGGGCGGCCGGTGGCGACGGCCCGAGCACCGAGGGCATCACGCGGATCGCTGAGCTGGCCGAGTCCGCCCGGGTGGCCGGCCACCCCGCCGAGTACGTCGTCGTGGGTGACGAGCGCCCGGTGCCGCCGACGGTGGCCGCGGTGGCGTACCGGATCGTGCAGGAAGCGGTGACGAACATCCTCAAGCACGCCGGCCCGACCGCCCGCGCCGACGTCCGGCTGCGGTACCTGGACGACGGCGTCGAGGTGGAGGTCACGGACGACGGGCTCGGTGCCCGTGCGGCCCGGAGCACCTCCGGCAGCGGACTCGGACACGTCGGGATGCGGGAACGCGTCGCCGCCGTGGACGGACGGATCGAGATCGGGCCACGAGCCCGGGGAGGCTACCTGGTGCGGGCATGGCTGCCGACGACGTGAACGCGACGACCGACCTGACCATCGTGCTGGCCGACGACCAGGAGCTCGTCCGCGCCGGGTTCCGCGTGATCCTGGAGTCCGAGCCCGGGTTCCGTGTGGTCGGCGAGGCCGCGGACGGCGCCGGGGCGGTCGAGGCCGTGCAGCAGCTCCGTCCGGACGTCGTCTGCCTCGACGTGCAGATGCCGGGCGTCGACGGGCTCGAGGCGGCACGGCGGATCGCGGCGCTGCCGGCCCCGCCGGCGGTGCTCATCCTCACGACGTTCGACAGCGACGACGCGCTGTTCCAGGCGCTCGAGGCGGGAGCGAGCGGGTTCCTGTTGAAGAACGCCTCCCCCGAGCGGCTGATCGACGCCGTGCGGACCGTCGCCGCCGGGGACGCCCTGCTCGCGCCGGACGTCACGCGCCGGGTGATCAGCCGGGCGACGGCGTCCGCTGCGGTGCAGCCCTCGGCGACCACCACGGCGACGGCTGCGACGGGCGACGACGCACTCGCCGCCGCCGGGCTGACCGAGCGGGAGACCGATGTGCTGCGGCTCCTCGCCCGGGGCCTGAGCAACGCGGAGATCGCCGCCGAGCTCTACGTCGGGGACGCCACCGTGAAGACCCACGTGTCGAACGTGCTCCAGAAACTCGCACTGCGCGACCGCATCCAGGCCGTCGTCTGGGCGTTCGAGCACGGCGTCGCCGGCTGACCGAGCCGAGCCGAACCCGCACGAACCGAACAAGCCCGCACCGTGCCGAGTTCGCAGACATGGCCGCACCGTGCGCCTTCGCTCAACCCGTGCAGCGTTGACCGCACCGTGCCGCGCCACCACAACGCACCGAGCAACCAAACCCGCACCAGCCCAACAAGCCCGCACCGTGCCCACCACCGCACCCCACGCCCGCACCGTGCGCACCACCGCACCCCACGCCCGCACCGTGCGCCTTCGTTCAACCCGTGCGGCGTTGACCGCACCGTGCGCCGCCACAACGACGCACCGAGCGACCAAACCCGCACGAGCCGAACAAGCGCGCACCGTGCCGACCCGCACCCAGCGCGCACCCGGCGCACCCGGCCCACCGGACCGACGCGCGTTCCTCCCCCACGCGGTGGAGCCGACCACCCACCCAAGTCCCGCCTGGCGGCGGAGGCGGGGCGTGCCTCCCGGCCAATAGCGTCGGACGCAGCGACGACCAGCGTCGCGACGAAGGGGAACGACATGCTCACCATCGAAGGGGTGACCAAGCACTTCGGCGACCGCCGGGTGCTCGACGACGTGGGGTTCACGGTCGGCAGCGGCCGCCTCACCGGCTTCGTCGGCGGCAACGGTGCCGGCAAGACCACCACCATGCGCATCATGCTCGGCGTGCTCCAGGCCGATGCGGGCACGGTCTCGATCGACGGCACCGCGGTCCGTCCCGCCGACCGCCGCCGCTTCGGCTACATGCCCGAGGAACGCGGCCTGTACCCGAAGATGCCGGTGGCCGAGCAGATCACCTACCTGGCCCGGCTGCACGGCGTCGACAAGCGCGCCGCGACGACCCGCACCGGCGAACTGCTCGAACGCCTCGAACTCACCGCACACGCCGGCGACCCCGTCGAGAAGCTCTCGCTCGGCAACCAGCAGCGCGTGCAGATCGCGGCGGCGCTGGCACACGACCCCGAGGTGCTCGTGCTCGACGAGCCGTTCTCGGGCCTCGACCCGATGGCCGTCGACACCGTGCTCGGTGTCCTGCGCGAGACCGCTGCCCGGGGCGTCCCGGTGCTGTTCTCGAGCCACCAGCTCGACGTGGTCGAGCGGCTGTGCGACGACGTCGTCGTCATCGCCGGTGGCACGATCCGCGCCGCCGGACCGCAGGAGGAACTCCGCAAGCAGGCCGGCCCCGCCGCGTGGGAGCTGCTGGTCGACGGGGACGTCGCCTGGCTCCGCGACGAGCCGGGTGTGGCCGTCCGGGAGTTCGACGGCGGGTACGCGGTCTTCGAGGCCGACGCCGCCACCGCCCAGCGTGTCCTGCAGCGCGCCGTGCAGCACGGCACCGTCGGGTCGTTCTCGCCGCGGGTGCCGCGGCTCAGCGAGGTCTTCCGGGAGGTCGTCCGATGAACAACTCCTTCGTGCAGGCCGTGCGGCTCGTCTCCGCACGTGAGATCCAGGCACGCATCCGCAGCAAGGCCTTCGTGGTCTCGGCGCTCATCCTGATCGGCATGGTCGTCGCGTCGATCGTCGTCGGCGGGGTCGTGAGCAAGGCCACCGCCGACGACACCACCCCGGTCGCGGTCGTCGACGGCGTCTCGCTGCCGACCACCAGTGGGCTCGACGTCACGCAGTCGGCATCGGTCGACGACGCCGAACGGCTCGTGACGAAGGGCGACGTCGACGCGGCGATCGTGCCGTCGGACGACCCGCTCGGCTACAAGGTCGTCGGGCTCGACGAGGCACCGTCCGAGGTCGTCTCGGCGTTGAGCGTCACCCCGCGCATCGAGTTGCTCGACCCGGACGCGCTGCCGGGCGGCCTGGTCTACCTCATCGCCATCGCGTTCGGCGTCGTGTACTTCGCGTCGGCGGTGACGTTCGGCCAGTCGATCGCGCAGAGCGTCGTCGAGGAGAAGTCGACACGGGTGGTCGAGATCCTGATGTCCGCGATCCCGGCCCGGGCGCTGCTCGCCGGCAAGGTGCTCGGCAACAGCATCATGGCCTTCGCGCAGATCGTCGCGGTGGCCGTCGCCGCCATCGTCACGTTGGCGGTGACCGGCCAGGACAACATGTTCGCGATGCTCGGCCCGAGCATCCTGTGGTTCATCGGCTTCTTCGCGATCGGGTTCGTGCTCCTGGCATCGCTGTTCGCCGCGGCGGCCGTGCTGGTGTCACGCCAGGAGGACGTCGGCAGCGTCACCACCCCGGTGATGATGCTCGTGATGATCCCGTACTTCCTGATCATCGTCGCGTACGACAACCCGACGATCCTCGGCATCATGTCGTACGTGCCGTTCAGCGCCCCGATCGGCATGCCGATGCGGATCTTCCTGGGGACCGCCGAGTGGTGGGAGCCGATCCTGTCGCTCGTCATCGTCGCCGCTTCGGTGGTCGCGGTCGTGGTCATCGGCGCCCGCGTCTACGAGAACGCCCTGCTCCGCACCGGCAGTCGCGTGAAGCTGTCCGAGGCGCTGCGCGGCTGATGCCGCCTGCCGGGCAGACCCGGCAGACCCGGACTGGAGGCCCGCCCCAGGTGAGCAGATCTGCTCACGCGGGGCGGGCCTCCAGTCCGTTGCCCGGCGCCGGTCAGGCGGTCAAGGTCGCGAAGGCGGACCGGTGCCAGACCAGCGGGTTGTGCGCGAAGTCGGACATGAGTCCGAGCACCCGGAGCACCACGATGTCGTGGTCGCCGGCCGGGTAGGTGTGCTCGACCGAGCACTCCAGCCAGATCGGGGCCCCCTGCAGGAACACCGCACCCGTCTCGGCGACCGTCGTGTCGACACCGACGAAGCGGATCGACTTGTCACGCGAGGCGAGCTGCCGGGTGACCTGCGCGTGCCCCTCACCGAGGATCGAGACACCGATCGTGCCGGCGTCCCGGAGCACCGGCCACGTGGTCGACGTGTGCTGCACCGCGAACATCACGAGCGGTGGGTCCTGCGAGACGCCGACCGTGAACGAGGACGCCACGAGCACGGTCGGTTCGCCGTCCACGACGGCGGAGAGTGCGGCGACACCGCACGGGAACCCGGAGAACGCCTGCTTGAGCGCGGACAGGTCCGGGGCCTCGGTGGAGTAGGGGCTGATCATGACGCGGTTCCTTCCTGGTGGACGGCGGCCGCGCCGAGGACGACGTCCTGCCAGCGGGCGAGCCACACGTCGGTCGATGCGGGGTCCGAGTACTGCTTGTCGTTGAGGTACAGGGCGGGTGCGACGACGGTCGCGCCGAGTTCGACCAGCACCGGCTTGAGGAAGACCTCGGGGGCGAGGGCATGAGCCGGGCCGGCGCCGAGCATGAGCGGCACCGCGACGACACCGGCGAGTCCGTCGCCGGTGCCGAACTGGTCGAGGAACAGCTTGAGCACGCCGGTGTACGTCGCCTTGAACGTCGGCGATGCGACGACGACGAGGTCCGAACCGGCGACGGTCCGGACGGCGTCCGACACGGCGGCGTCACCCCAGCCGAGCAGACCGGCACCGAGGTCGATGACGTCGACGACGTGGTCGGGGGCGCGGCCGGTGAGCCGTTCGAGCACGACCGTCGCGGCGTCGAGCGTCCGTGAGGCCGGCTTGGGGTTGCCGGCGACGACGGTGGTGATCATCGGGGTGCTCCTGTCGGTGGGCGGGTGGTGGGTGCGGGGGTGTTCGTGGAGCGTGTGGTTCGTGCAGCGGGTCGTTGGTGCAGTCCACCGCTCGTTCGTTTCGCCGCCGTGCCGCGTCCGTATCGGGTGGGTTACGCCAGCTGGCCCTGCCCCGTGGCACCCGAATGTCCCGGTCAGCGGGGCTGCGCGTCCGGGTCTCCCGGCCATTCCGCCAGGCACGGTCCTCGCTGACCGCGCCGAATTGTGAGAGCGCCGTTTCCGGAAGTCGCCTCGGATGGGTCCGGCGTGTTTCGCCCCGCCGTCGCCGGCCCGTCACCGCCCGGATCCGCCCCTGCTCGCGGGTCGGTGGCGCAGTCGTCCACCCCGGATCGGCGGGGCGGACGCCGCTCGGCGTCGGGCGCCGCAGGTGGCCTAACACCAGCGAAACAAACGCCTAACAGGACCGTTACCGGGCGACCGCCTGCCGGTGCCCCGCGGCCGTTACATTCGCATCAGCCCCACTGCAGCGGCCGGCGTCACCGGCGATCCGCCGCCCCGCCGCCGCCCGGTCCGGCTCCCTGCACGTCCTGCCCCGCTCCGCGGGGCCTTCGTCGTACCCGCCGCAGCTCCCCCGTCCCCGCTCCGGTTCCCCGTCCCCGCACCTTCCCTGCTCCACCCGTCCAGGAGGTCCCCGACCGATGTCGTCCCCCGCACCGTCCCGAACGCGTCCGTCGCGTCCCGCGCTCCTCGCCGCCGCACTCGCCGGCGTGCTGCTGCTGTCCGCCTGCTCCGCCACCTCGACCGCATCGACGAGCTCCGGTGACGACACCGCCGGTGTCGAGCACGCCACGAGCCAGATCAAGGCCGCCAGCGTCGACCCCGAGTTCACCTTCGAGGGCGCTCGCTTCGACATGTCGGGGATCGCCGGCAAGACGATCTTCAACATCCCGAACTCGTCCGCCGTCCCCTTCATCACCGCGGTCGACGAGGCCGGCGAGAAGGTCGCCGAACAGTACGGCGCGAAGTGGATCGAGTACACGAACCAGGGCACGCCCACCGAGCACTCCGCCGGCATCGACCAGGCGATCAGCCGCGGAGCCGACATCATCGTGCTGGCGCAGGGCGTCAACGGCGAACTGATCGTCCCGGCACTGAAGCGTGCGAAGGCAGCGGGGATCCCCGTGCTGATCAGTCACACCTACCAGACCGGGCAAGCGCTGCCGGACCAGCTGCAGGACCTCGTCGCCGCACAGGTGACCGCCCCGTTCCACGAAGCCGCCAAGCTCAACGCCGACTGGGCCATCAAGGAGACCAAGGGCCAGGGCGACGTCCTCATCATCACGTCGTCCGAGGTGCCGCCGTCCGACGGCATCGTCAAGGCGATGCAGGACGAGTTCGAGGCGCAGTGCGACGGCTGCAAGGTGAAGGTGACGAACGTCCCCGTCGCCGACTGGGCGACGAAGATCTCGTCGACCGTGCAGTCGGCGGTGCAGTCCGACCCGAACCTCGACTACGTCCTGCCGGTCTACGACTCGATGACGCTGTACGTCGAGGCCGGCGTGACCGCTGCCGGCAAGACCGGCCAGGTCTTCACCTCCTCGTACAACGGCACCCCCGCGGTGCTGAAGATCCTGCAGGAGGGCAGCGTCCTCACGATGGACATCGGCGAGAACATGGAGTGGCTCGCCTACGCGACGCTCGACCAGGCCGGCCGTGTCCTGACCGGCACGCCGATCATCGAGGACGGTGACGAGAAGACCCCGCTGAAGGTCTTCACGAAGGACAACGTCGACGAGACCGGCACGCCGCCGGAGCCGAGCAAGGGCTACGGCGACGCGTACAAGACCGGGTACGAAGCGATCTGGGGCGCGGCCGAGTGACCGCCACCCGGGAGGCACGGCTCGGCTCCGCATCGTCGGCTGCGGTCGTCGGGACCGGCGCGGACACCGCATCCGGTTCGGACCCCGCGTCCGTCGCGGACACCGCGCCGGTCCTGCGGATCAGCGGGCTCACGAAGCGCTTCGGCGGGCTGACCGCGCTCGACGACGTCGACCTCGAGGTCCTGCCGGGCCAGGTGCACGCACTGCTCGGCGAGAACGGCTCCGGCAAGTCGACCCTCATCAAGATCCTGTCCGGCACGTACGCGCCGGAGCCGGGGGCGACGATCGAGGTCCGAGGCGCCCGGCTGCCCCTGCCGGTGCCTCCCGGGTACTTCCGCCGCGTCGGGATCAGCTTCGTCCACCAGGACCTGGCACTCGTGCCGTCGCTCGGCGTGACCGAGAACCTGCGGCTCGCGACCGTGGTGGCCGGGCGCGGACCCTTCGTCCGCTGGGGCGCCGAGCACCGTGCCGCGGCCGAGCTGTTCGCGCGGTACGGGGTCGACATCGACCCGCGAGCACGGATCGACGAACTCACCGACACCCAGAAGGCCCTCGTCGCGATCCTGCGGGCCGTCGCCGAGCTGGGCGACGACCGGGCGCTCATCGTGCTCGACGAGCCGACGGTCTTCCTGCCGAAGGAGGACGCCGACCTGCTGTTCCGCGTCGTGAAGGACCTCGTCGCGGACGGCCGCACCTCGGCACTGCTGGTGTCGCACGACATGTCCGAGGTCCTCCAGCACGCCGACCGGGTCACCGTCCTGCGGGCGGGCCGGGTCCAGGCGCATCGGGACACCGCCACGACGACGGCGGACGAGCTCGTCTCCCTCATCGTCGGACGCGGACCGGACGGTCCCGCCGCCAGGACTCCGCGCCCGGCGACCACCGGCGACGCCGTCGTGACGGTGCGGGACCTCCGGGTCGGTGTCGTCGACGGTCTGTCGTTCGACGTCGCGGACGGCGAGGTCGTCGGCATCACCGGGCTCGCCGGCTCCGGTGTCGAGGACGTGCTGCCCGGCCTGTACGGCGCACGGCCCGCGACCGGCTCGCTCGCCGTGCGGCACGACGGGGCGACGCCCGCGCCGGTCGACCTGGCACGGGTGACGCCCGGCTCGTCGATCGCCCGCGGCGTCGTGTACGTCCCCGCGGACCGCAAGCGCGAGGGCGGGGCGCTCACCCTGTCCGTCGAGCAGAACGTCACGCTCCCCGTCCTCGGGAAGCTCCGCGGGCTGCTCGGCCTGTCGCCCGCGCGGGAACGGGCCCACGTCGCGGGACTCGTCCGCGACTACGACGTCCGCCCCGCCGACCCGGCCGCCCTGTTCGGGACACTGTCCGGCGGCAACCAGCAGAAGGCCGTCCTGGCCAAGTGGATGCAGGACGACCCGAGGCTCGTGCTGCTGCAGGAACCGACCCAGGGCATCGACGTCGGGGCCCGCGCCGCGATCTTCTCGATGCTCCGCCGGAGTGCGGAGCAGGGCGTCACGATCGTCTGCGCCTCCACCGACTACGACCAGCTCGCGCAGGTGTGCGACCGCGTCGTCGTGCTCGCCCACGGCCGCGTGCACGACGTGCTGACCGACGACCGGATCGACCGCGACGTCATCGCGGCTGCCGTCGTGGCGAGCCTCGTCGACGACGACGCCCCGGCGTCCCCCGCCGTGCCCTCCTCCCCCGATGCCTCCTCCGCAGTCAAGGAGAACGCCTGATGTCCACCACCGCCGACCCGGTCCTCGAGACCTCGATCGTCCGTCCGACCCGCCCGCGCTTCTCGTGGGGGCACACCGAGCGGTACGCGCTGCTCGGTGCCTGGCTCGTCATCGTCATCGCGTTCAGCATCGCGCTGCCCGACACGTACCCGACCCTCGGCAACCTGCAGAACATCCTCGGGTCCCAGTCGGTGCTGCTCATCCTGGCGCTCGGGTTCCTGTTCCCGCTCACCGCGGGCGAGTTCGACCTCTCCGGCGCCTCGACGATGTCGCTCTCCGCCATGACCATCGCCGTGCTCAACGCGAAGATGGACATCCCGCTCGTGCCCGCGATCGCCGCCGGCCTGGTCATCGGCGTCGTCGTGGGTCTGGTCAACGGCCTGCTCACCGTCGGGTTCCGCATCGACTCGTTCATCGTCACCCTCGGCACGTCGACGTTCATGATCGGGATCATCCAGTGGATGAGCGCGTCGTCGTCGGTGACGGGCATCGACCCGGCGCTCGTGCAGGCCACCGTCGGGTGGCGCGGCCTGGCGGGCCTGCCGCTCGCGTTCGTCTACGGCCTGATCGCCACCGTCGTCGTCCTGGTCGTGCTGAGCGCCACCCCGGTCGGCCGGCGGCTCCTGTTCGTCGGGACCGGCCGCACCGTCGCCGAACTCTCCGGGCTCAACGTGCGACGGCTTCGGGTCGGCGCGTTCGTCGGCGCAGGGCTCACTGCCGCGGTCGCCGGGGTCGTCTACGCCGGCACCCTCGGCGGCGCCGACCCGTCGAGCGGACAGTCGTTCCTGCTCCCCGCGTTCGCCGCCTGCTACCTCGGCGCGACCGCGATCGTCCCGGGGCGCTTCAACGCGATCGGCACCTTCATCGCCGTGTACTTCCTGTTCTCCGGAGTCGTCGGCCTGCAGATGCTCGGCGCCGACAACTTCGTGCAGCAGCTGTTCTACGGCGGCGCCCTCATCGTCGCCGTCGCCGTGTCGCAGACCATCCGGCGGCACTCCGTCGCGACCGCCGCCAAGGCCGCCGCGAAGCGTTCCTGACCCCGCTCCCCCCGTTCGTCCCTCCCTCGACACCCACCACAGAAAGCGAGTCCCCCATGGACATCGGAGTCTTCATCCCGATCGGCAGCAACGGCTGGCTCATCTCCACCACCTCGCCCCAGTACAAGCCGTCGTTCGACCTCAACCTCGAGATCGTGCAGAAGGCCGAGTCGTACGGCTTCGACTTCGCCCTCTCGATGATCAAGCTGCGCGGCTTCGGCGGCCCGAGCGGCTTCTGGGACGAGAACCTCGAGTCCTTCACCCTGATGGCCGGTCTCGCTGCCCGCACCGAGCGGATCCGCCTGTTCGCGACGACCGCCGTGCTGACCATCCCGCCGGCGATCGCGGCGCGCATGGCGGCGACCGTCGACTCGATCTCGCACGGCCGCTTCGGGCTCAACCTGGTCGCCGGGTGGCAGAAAGCGGAGTACGACCAGATGGGCCTCTGGCCGGGCGACGAGGTGCACTTCAAGCGCCGCTACGCCTACCAGACCGAGTACATGCAGGTGATGAAGGAGCTGTGGGAGACCGGCCGGAGCGACTTCCACGGCGAGTACTTCCAGATGGACGACTGCCGGATGCTCCCGCGGCCGACGTCGCACATCCCGATCGTCTCGGCCGGCCAGTCGTCGCAGGGCATGGCGTTCGCCGCGGAGTACTCGGACTACAACTTCTCGATGGGCGTCGGCGTGAACACCCCGACCGCCTACGCCGAGCAGAACCAGGCGCTGCTCGAGGCCCGCGAGAAGACCGGCCGCGACGTCGGCTCCTACGTGCTCTTCATGGTCATCGCCGACGAGACCGACGAGGCCGCCCAGGCGAAGTGGGAGCGGTACAGCGACGGGGTCGACGTCGAGGCCATCGCCTGGATGACCGGCCAGGCGCTCACCGACGCCGAGGGCGAGGAGGGCAACACGGCCAAGCGGATCTCGCTGCCCGAGGGCGCCGTGAACATGAACATGGGCACGCTCGTCGGCTCCTACGAGCACGTCGCGGCGATGCTCGACGAGGCCGCGGCGGTCGAGGGCACGAAGGGCATCATGCTGGTCTTCGACGACTTCCTGCAGGGGATGGACGACTTCGGCACCCGCATCCAGCCGCTGATGCGCACCCGCGAGGGCGTCGCTTCCGCTGCTCCGAGCGCGGTCACCGCATGAGCGCCGCAGCGAGCCGTCCGGTCATCGAGGTCGCGGTCGTCCAGGCCGGCGAGGTCCCCGCCGACCACGACGTCGCCCTCGACGAGCTCATCGCCCTGTTCGAGGAAGCCGCCGTCGGCGCCGACCTCGTCGTCTTCCCCGAGCTCTGCACCACGCCCTACTTCTGCGGCGTGGTCAACGACAGCCGGAAGTCCTGGGCACAGCCCGTCCCCGGTCCGGCGACCGCCCGCTTCGCGAGTGCGGCGAAGCGTCTGGGCACCGCCGTCGCCTTCGGTCTGTACGAGGAGGCCGGTGGGGCCCAGTACAACAGCGCGGTGCTCATCGACGCCGAGGGCACGCTGGTGCCGGGCACCGACGTGCACGGCGACCGTGTGGCGTCGTACCGCAAGACCTCGATCCCGACGAACGCGATCTCCGACGTCGACGAGAAGCACTACTTCGAAGCCGGGTCCGGACCGGTCGTGTTCGATGCCCTCGGCACCCGCTTCGGCATGCTCATCTGCTACGACCGGAGCTTCCCGGAGTACTGGCTCGCGTCACGGGCCGCCGGCGCCGAGGTGATGCTCGTGCTCGTGTCCTCGATGGGCTTCCGCGAGACCCTGTTCACCCAGGAACTGCAGGTCCGCGCGCTCGAGACCCAGACGTGGGTCCTCGCCCCGAACCGCGGCGGCGAGGAGACCGTCGACGGCAAGACCGTCAGCTACTTCGGTCGGTCCTCGGTCGTCTCACCACGGGGCGACCTGGTCGTCTCGGCCCCCGCCCACCAGGCGGGGCCGATCATCCGGGCCACCATCGACGTCGGCGAGGTCACGGCAGCCCGCCGGGACTTCCCGCTCGGACGTGACCGGCAGCCCGGGGTGTTCCGGTACCTCGCCGACGCCCACGCAGCGGCGGCGGTCCCCGCGTGACGGACGTCGCCGCCCTGGTCCGCGGAACCATCGCACCGCAGCTCGACCGCGCGCTGGCCGCGAGCCGCGCGAACCCGTTGCCCGCCGCCCCGTCGGCGCTGCCCGCGGAACCGGCGCACAGCGCGCAGCTGTTCGGCCGGCTCCTCGACGCAGCGGTCGACGGGGCCCCGGCGCCGACCGCTGCCGGTCCGGACGACGACCTGGCGGCGTCCCGGGCAGCCGCCGACCCCGCCGCCGCCTCGGTCGTCGAACTCCTCGCCGCGTACCGGTCCGGCACCACGACCCCGTCCGAGGTCCTCGCCGCACTCGCCCCGCACTGGACGAGCGACGACGTCTGGTCCGACGCCGTCCTGCGCCTGGTGCACGGGGCCCAGGAAGCCGCCGCCGAGTCCACCCGCCGCTGGGCGGACGACGACGCCCGGCCGCTCGAGGGGATCCCGTTCGCCGTGAAGGACATCATCGACGTCGCGGGGACGATCGTCACGAGCGGCTCGCTCCAGACCGGTGACCGTGTGGCCCCGGCCGACGCCACCGTCGTGGCCCGGCTCCGCTCCGCCGGCGCGATCCCGGTGTTCACGGCGGCCACCACCGAGTTCGCCTTCGGCGGGCCGCACAACGCCCGGTACGGCGCCGTGCGGAACCCCTGGGACCCCGAGCGCTGGACCGGTGGCTCCTCGACCGGGTCGGGTTCGGCACTCGCCGCCCGGATCGTCCCACTCGCGCTCGGATCGGACACCGGCGGGTCGATCCGCGTGCCGTCCGCCCTCTGCGGGACCACCGGGATCAAGCCGACCTACGGGCTCGTGCCGCGAACCGGGGTCGCGAGCCTGTCGTGGACCCTCGACCACGTCGGACCGATGGCACGCTCCGCGGAGGACCTCGCGCTCGTCCTGCGGGTCATCGCCGGGTCCGACGGCCAGGACCCGACGACGTTCAGCACCGTCCCGCTCATCGAGGCCGCGCCGGAACGGGTCGAGGGGCTCCGGATCGGGGTCCCACTCGGCTGGTTCACCGAACGCGTCGACCGTGCGGTGCTCGATGCACACGCCGCGGCGGTCGAGCGGTTCCGCGAGCTCGGTGCGACCCTCGTACCGATCGAGTTCGACGACCTGGAGTCGATCGACTCGGAGTGCTGGACGGTGTTCTACGGTGAGCTCGCCGCGAACCAGGAGGCCAACGCCGGCACGGCCGACCTGTTCGACGCCGGGACCCGCGCCCGGTTCGACGTGTCGTTCCTGCCGACCGCTGCCGACTACCTCCGGGCACTCCGCCGTCGCCCGCTCGTGCAGGCCGCGATGGTCACCCGGATGGACGAGGCCGGCGTCGACGTGGTGCTCACCCCCGGGATCGGCGCCACCGCCCCGCGACTCGACGACCTGACGATGTCGGTCGACGGCGAGCGCTTCAACCTGCACGACGTCATCCCCCGGAACACCCGGCTGTTCGACTACGTGGGGTTCCCCGCGCTCATGATGCCGGCGGGCACCGCGCCGGACGGTCTGCCCGTCGGCGTGCAGCTCGTCGCGCGGCCGTGGGACGACCGCCTCGTGCTGTCCGCAGCGGCCGCCTTCCAGCGGACCACGACGCACCACCGCAGGGTGCCGTCGTCGTCCGCCGTGCGAGGGCCGAGCGATCGGTAGCCGCCCCGTCGACGAGGGCGCCGCCCGGCGACGCGCCTGGCAGGTGCTCTGCGCGTCGAGCCTCAGCGTCGTCCTCGTCTTCATCTCCTCGAGCGCACTCCTCATCGCGCTCCCCGACGTCAGCCGTGACCTCGATGCCAGCGCCGTGCAGTCCAGCTGGGTGCTCCTCAGCTACATGCTCACCACGACCACCCTCATCCTGGTCTTCGGGCGCATCGCCGACCTGGTCGGTCGTCGCCGCCTCTACATCGCCGGGATCCTCGTCTTCCTGCTCGCCTCACTCGCGTGCGGCTTCGCTCCCGACGCGGCGGTGCTGCTCGGCGCCCGACTCGTGCAGGGCGTGGGCGCGGCGGCGATCGTCACCAACACGACCGCGCTGCTCACCGATGTCTTCCCGGAGTCGATCCTGTCGCTCGGCCTCGGTCTGAACGCCACGGTCGCCGCGGTGGGGCAGGTCATCGGTCCGGTCGTGGGCGGCCTGGTCGCCGAGTCGTTCGGGTGGCGCTGGATCTTCCTCGCCGGCGTGCCGATCTCACTGGCCGGACTCATCTGGTCGCTCCGGTTGATCCCGCACAGCACGCGTCCCCGTTCCGGCGAGCGCCTCGACGTGCCGGGGTCGGTCCTGTCCGTCGCCGCCGTCGGACTGCTCGTCGGTGCGGTCTCGACCGGCGGCTCGGTCGGTTGGTCGGCCGTCCCCGTCGTCGCGATGACCGGCGGCGCGGTCGTGCTCGGCGGTGTCTTCGTGTGGACCCAACGCCGGGTCGCGCACCCCCTGGTCGACCCGGCGATCTTCCGCGACCGCACCACCATCACCCTGTTCTCCGCCGCCGGGCTGTGCGCCCTGTCCAGCTACGCACTGGTCCTGCTGGCTTCCCTGTCGTTCCAGGCGGTCGACGGCAAGGACGCCGTCGACGCCGCCCTCTGGGTACTGCCCACGCCGATCGGCACGACGGTCGCGGCGGTGAGCGCCGGGTTCCTCGCCCGCCGGGTCGCCGCGCGGACGCTGTCGACCATCGGCATGCTCCTCATCGCGCTCGGCGCCGCGGTGCTCGCGGTGTCCCTCGCCGACGGCGACGCCTACGCCGTCACCGCCACCGGCCTCGGCGCCGTCGGGGTCGGCACCGGCGTGTTCATGACGCCGAGCACGTCGGCACTGATGACCCGCGTCCCGGAGCACCGCCGCGGCATCGCGAACGCCATCCGTTCGGCCCTGCAGAACGCTGGTTTCCTGTTCTCGACGGCGCTCGGCCTCGCGATCGCGACGGGCGGCCTGTCCGCGGCCCAGGCGGCTGCGGCCTACGACGGCAGCCTGCTCAGCCTGCCGTCCGGCGACGTCCAGGTGTTCGTCGACGGCGTCCGCGCCGCGGCGCTGACGTTCGCCGGCTGCGCGGCCCTGGGGGCGCTCATCGTCGCGTTCGGTCCGTTCGGGCCTCCCGACCGGGAGGCGCCACTCCGGCCCGACAGGTCGGGGCCGATCCCCGAGCCGGGGGCGTCCACGTGACCGTCCCCACCCTGGCAACGACCACCCACGACGGAAGCAGGACGCCATGACCGACGACCACCAGGACTACGCGGCAGCCGGCTTCACCGGCACACTCCGCCCAGGACGACGCGCTGCGCTCGTCGTGGTCGATCCGGTCCGCGCCTACGTCGACCCCGACTGCGGGCTCTACGCGGGCGTCGAGGAACCCGTCGAGCGGATGCGGGAGCTCACCGCCGCTGCCCGCGCCGCCGGGGTGCACGTGGCGATCACGACGATGGCGCTCTCCGCCGACGGGTCCAACGCCGGCGTGTTCTTCCGCAAGGTGCCGGCACTCGCCGCGTACCTGCCCGGCGCGTCGACCGGAGCGTTCGTCGACGGGCTCGAACCCCTCGACGGCGACACCCTGGTGCCCAAGCAGTACCCGAGCGCGTTCTTCGGCACGTCGCTGGCCGCCGACCTCGTCGCCCGCGGCGTCGACACGCTCTTCATCGCGGGGCTGTCGACGAGCGGGTGCATCCGCGCGACGGCCACGGACGCCATGCAGCACGGGTTCGTGCCGATCGTCGTGCGCGAAGCCGTCGGCGACCGGTTGCCGAGCGTGCACGAAGCCAACCTGTTCGACATCGCCGCCAAGATCGGCGAGGTCTGGCCCATGGACCAGGTCCTCGAGCACTGGGACGCGGCATGAGCACCACGACGCGCATCGAGGCGCCGGTCCGGGGCCGGCCGCGGAGCGCTGCCGTCGGCGAGTCCGTGTACACCGCGTGCGTCGAGATCCTGGCCGAGGGCGACCCCCGCGCGTTCACGATCCGCGCCGTCGCCGACGCGGCCGGCGTGGGTGCGGCGACGATCTACCGGCGGTGGTCGAGCAAGGAGGTCCTGCTCACCGAGACCGTGATCCGGCTGATGGAGGAGCACATCCCGACGGTGCAGGACGCCCCGATCGCCGAGGGTGTCCTCGGGCTCACCCGAGGATGGGTGCACGCCCTCGTCGCGACGCCGGTCGGTCGGGCGCTCCCGCTCATCGTGGAGACCGCGTCGCACGAGCCGCGGGTCGCCGAGGCCGTCGCCGAGTGGCACCTGGACCGGCGGCTGAGGGTGAACGCGATGCTGCAGCGGGCGATGGACGCGGGCGACCTGCGACCGGACGTCGACCTCGGCATCGCCGTGGACCTGCTCGGCGGGCCGACGTTCTACCGACGCGTGTTCGTCTCGCTCGACATCCAGGCGCCCGACTACCCGGTGCGGCTGGCCCGGGAGTTCCTGCGGTGGGCCGGTTGGACCGGCGACCTGTCGACGGTGGGGGTGGCCTCGTGACCGGGACCGTGCCGGAGGGGTTCGCCCCGTCCGCGGCCTGGACCGACATGGGGGTCGGGACGACACCGTCGGCACCGGGTCACTGGATCGGGTTCAACCGACGCTCCGACGCGGCACGCCAGGTGTCCGACCTGATCCGTGCCGACATCGTCGCGGGGCGGTTCACCGGTCCGCTGCCCTACGAGTGGGAACTACTCGACCTGTACGGCACGACGCGGAACGTCCTGCGGGCTGCCCTCGCGTTGCTCAAGGAACAGCGGCTGCTCACCCGTGCGCCGCGATCGGGCACGTTCGGTGTGCGGCCCGTCGCCTCGGTGAGCCTGGCACGCACGTCCGACGAGGTCACGATCTACGGCGAGACGGCCGGGGGCAGCGTCTTCGAGTCGCCCCGGCTCAGCATCGTGCACCTGTGCGTGCAGCAGGTGACCGCGCCGGAGACCGTCCGGCGCAACCTGCAGATGACCGGCAGCAGCGCCTTCTTCGTCGAGAGCCTCATCTCGTTCGACGGCGAACCGAGCCGGGTCCGGACGAGCTGGGTCCCGCACGAGCGCTTCCCCGACCTGGTCGCCGAACCGCTGACCGAGTACGTGCCCGACGTGCTCGTCAGGAAGGCCGGCGCGCGGCCGGAGGCACGACGGTTGCTCCTGAGCACCGTGAACGCCGACCAATGGACGGCCGACCTGCTCGACATCGATCCCGGCCAGGCGATCTTCCACATCGAACGGCTGATGTGCCTGGCCGACGGGACACCCGTCGAGTACGGGTTCTCGCGGTACCGCGGCGACCGGGCGGTGATCGACTCCCGGATCACGTGAGGCCCGGGCGGGGATCGTCAGTCGGTGCGGACCGAGAAGACGTCGCCCGGCTGGCAGCCGAGCACCTCGCAGAGTCGGGTGAGGGTGGAGAACCGGATCGCGCGGGCCCGGTTGTTCTTGAGCACCGAGAGGTTGACGACGGTCACACCGACGCGGTCGGCGAGCTCGGTCAGGGTCATCCCGCGCTCGGCCAGCAGGTCGTCGAGGTGACAGACGACCGCGTGGCCGTCCTCCTGTTCCGGGGGCATCAGACCAGCCCGGCCTGGTCCCGCACCATCCGCTGCGAGGCGGTGAGCGCGAACCGGAAGCAGACGACGACGAGCAGGCCGAGGTACACGGGCAGGAACTGGTGGTCGACCACCGGCGTGGGCAGGTACCCGTCCCATCCGAGCCCGGACACGACCCAGTTCCACCCCATCCGGCGGACGAACGACGGCAGGAACCCGGCGGCCAGCACCGCGCCGCCGAGCCAGTCGAGGATCCGGGTGGTCGAGCGGTCGAAGAGCCCGCCGCGTGAGATCTTCCAGGCCACCGCCGCCACCAGGGCGATGAGGGCGCTGACGAGCAGGACCTCCAGCGCGTCGCCGACGCGGATGTACCCGATCGCACCACCCGGCACGTCGGCGATCGGTGCCCGGAGCACGAGCTGGTCGGACGTCACCGTCGCACCACCCGGAGGCTGCGGGACGGCACTGGTCTCGCGGATCCGGATCGGCACCGCCACCGTGCCCGAGGCGATCGAGTGGACGAGCAGGTCGACGTACCGCCACACCACGATCGCGATGCCGATCGCACACGAGACGACGTAGGCCAGGTAGGAGTTCCGCCCGCGGGGCGGTTCGTAGACGGGCGTGGTCACGGCTGCTTCCCCTGTCGATCATCGATACCATCGAATTTCGATGTAACGATAAACGATAGGTCCGGTGCCGGCAACCCCTACAGCAGCCCGAAGGCCGCCTGCATGCCCAGGCTCGTCCCCGCCACCAGGACCCACAGCGCGATGCCGAGCAGCATCGGCCGGAACCCGGCACGGCGGAGCGCGGCGAAGTCCGTCGAGCAGCCGATCGCGGCGAGCGCCACCGTGATGAGGAACGAGGCGGCCGTCGCGAACCCCGGCGCCACGGACGCGGGCAGGACCCCGACCGTCCGGAGCAGCACCACCACGAGGAACCCGATCAGGAACCACGGCACCAGCCGGAACACACGGAACCCGCGACCCGGCCCCGAGGCGGGGGTGAGCTGCTCGCGGGAGGCGCGGCGGGCCTCCAGTCCGGCCAGCCCGATGACGATCGGGATGATCATCAGGGTGCGCACCAGCTTCACGACGACCGCGGTGTCGGTCGCCTGGCGGCCGTAGACGGTCGCCGTGGCGACGACGGACGACGTGTCGTTCACGGCGGTGCCCGCGAAGACGCCGAAGGCGTGCTGGCTGAGGCCCAGGGCGTGTCCGAGCAGCGGGAAGGCGAAGACGGCCGCGATGTTGCAGAGGAAGATCGTCGACATCGCGTAGGCGACGTCCGCACTGACCGCACCGATGACGGGTGTCACGGCGGCGATCGCCGAGGCGCCGCAGATGCCGGTCCCGACGCCGATCAGGGTGCGGAGTGCGCCCGAGACCCGGAGCAGTCTGCCGATCCCCCACGCGGCCACCAGGCAGACGACGAGCGTCGCGAGCATCACCGGCAGGGTCTCACCGCCGATGCGCAGGACCTCGCCGATGGACAGCTGCGCGCCGAGCAGGACCACGGCGAACTGCAGGACCCGGCTGGACGAGAACTTCACGCCGGGAGCCAGCGCGGCGAGTGTGCCACCGGTGCGACGCCGGACGAGCCACCCCACGACGGCACCGATCAGGACGGCGGGGACGGGACCGCCGACCACCGGGACGACCCGGCCGACGAGGGTGGCGACGATGCCGATCGCCACGGCGAGGGCGACACCGGGTGCGGCGGCACGGACGGACTGCATGGGAACAGCATGTCGCGCTCGCGGACGATCCGTGGCCGTGACGGGCAGGATGGCACGGTGGAGTACTCGGGGGAACGGTGGGTGCAACGGCTGCGCGACGGGGAGATGCCGAAGCGGTGGCCGTTCTTGCTCGGCTTGGCGATCGTGACCGTGGCCGGTGGCACCGGGGTCGTGTTCTCGATCACGCACCTCGATGCCTTCCTGCACTCGGATGCACGCCGTCCGTTCGCCGTGCCGCTGTTCTCGGTGATCCTGCTCGTGCTCGGCCCGGTCGCAGCCGTCCTCTCGCGGATGCGCGGCCGGAGCGACCGACGGATCCTCGCGAGCATCCGTCGGCACGGTACGACGCCGCGCTTCCACCTGCCCGTCGTGCGGAGGGGCGAGTACACCCTCGACGACTTCCCCGAGCCGAGACCCGAGATGTGGACGGTCGATGCCGCTGGGCTGCACGCGTGGTCGCCGGAGCGGGAGACTCCGGTGTTCGACCTGGAGTGGAGTGCAGTCCACTCGCTCGAACTCGCCTCGGCAGAGGTCCGCGGGCAGCGGGTGGACACCGGCATCTGGATCATCACCGAGGACGTCGGGCGCTTCACCGTGCAGCCGCGGCCAGCGATCGGACGGCCCTTCGGTGCCAGCGCGACGAAGATCCACATCGTGATGCAGGTGCTCCGGTCGCTGCGCCGGGAACTCGGGTCCCAGCCGGACGCCGGGCGTCCTGGGCGGACACGGACCGAGCGATGACCCCGGCGGACGAGCCCTGGGTGCAGCGGCTACGCGACGGGGAGATGCCGAAGCGGGGGCCGGTGCTGCTCGCGGCGGTCGTCACCACGGCAGTGGGGGTCGCCGCGCTCGTCGCCGAGTTCGCGTTCCCGGACTTCCTCCGGGGCATCGACAGTGCCCGGACGCAGGGGTCGTTCGTGCTGTGGCCGATCGTGGTCGCGGGGTTCGGGGTGCTGCTGGCCGTGTCGACGCTGTCCGCCGGGCGAGGCGACCGCCGGACGCTCGCTCGCATCGGAGCGGGGCGGGCACCCCGGTTCCACCTGCCCGTGCTGACGTCCGGCCTGCGCACCTCCGACGACTTCCCGAAGCCCCGGCCCGAGGTCTGGACCGTCGACGAGTTCGGCCTGCACGCGTGGGCACCGTCACGGGACGCGCCGGTGTTCGACCTGCCGTGGGCGCGCATCCGGCGGTTCTCCGTCGCGACGAGGGAGTCCCGCGGCCAGCGTGCCGACTTCGGCGTCTGGATCACCACGACCGACGGTGACGACGTGGTCGTGCAGCCGCGGTCTGCCCTCGGACGTGGGTTCGAAGCCGGACCGGACAAGCTCGACACCCTCGTACGGGTCCTCCGCACCCTGCAGCGGGAGCTCGGCGTGGCTTCCACGCCGGCCGACCGTCACTGAGCGGGCGGGGTGTCCCCCGTCATCTCGACGCGGCCGGTCTCGTCGTTCCAGGTGAAGGTGGCCGTGGTGCGGCCGGAGGGCGCTGCGTTCGGCTCGCCAGCCTTGGCGAACCGGTAGGTCACCGTGACGGCCGAGTCGCTCTGTCGTTCGACGGTCGGCTCGAAGGCGTACTGCTGGGCAGTGGCCGTGCCGAGGTACCGGCCTTCGTGGAACAGCAGGATCGCGTACGGGGATCCTGCTGTTCCGAACTCGGGCGCGACCACGGACCAGGACAGCGGCGCGCAGGCGTCGTAGCCGGAGTAGTCGGCGTTCGCGGCGTCCCACTTCGCATCCTCGAGGCCGGCGGGCAGCGGCAGGGCCGCGATGCCCTCGGCCGCAGCCGCTGCCGTGGGCGCGCATCCGGCGGTTCTCCGTCGCGACGAGGGAGTCCCGCGGCCAGCGTGCCGACTTCGGCGTCTGGATCACCACGACCGACGGTGACGACGTGGTCGTG
>NZ_QKTC01000017.1:0-107572 GCF_003234435.1 Curtobacterium sp. MCLR17_044
GCGAGAGGGAAACGCCCGGTCACATTCCGAACCCGGAAGCTAAGCCTCTCAGCGCCGATGGTACTGCAAGGGGGACCTTGTGGGAGAGTAGGACGCCGCCGGACTTAACGTTGAAGAACCAGGGAACCCCTGACCATTCGTGGTCAGGGGTTTTCTGCGTTTGCGGCCCCTTCGGGGTCCTTGTCGACGGGGACCGGTCAGGCCGTAGGATCAGCCGACGACGGAGGAACGATGACCGAAGCCTGGCCGGCCCTGCCCGACGGCTCCCGACTGGCGCTGCGGGAGATCCTCATCCACGGGGTGCTCTCCCGCGCCGAGATCGCTCGGTCACTCGGGCTCTCACGGGCGAGTCTCACCCGGGCCATGCGCATCCTCGTGTCACAGCGGCTCGTGGTCGAAGTGGGGACCGACGTGCGAGGTGCCACCGGTCGCCCGTCTGAGCTCCTGCAGGTGAGCAGCGGGCAGTGGGAGTTCCTCGGCATCAAGCTCACGAAGGACCGCCTGTACGCCGCGGTCACGGACCTGGGCGGACGGGTCCTCGCCCTGCACGAAGAGGCGATCGACGACACCGCCGCCGAGCCACTCGCGGAGCAGATCACCCTGGTGCTCGGTCGGCTCCGGAATGCGCACCCGGCCATCTGTGCGATCGGGGTCTCGCTGCCCGGCGACGTCATGGTCCGCGCGGGGGAGTCCGTCGTCGCGGCGTCGGTGTTCCTCGGGTGGCACGAGGTGCCGTTCGCCCGGATGCTCGAGGAGCGGACGGGGATCGCCACGTTCACCGCGAACGACGTCCACGCGCTGACGGCGAAGGAGCACTGGTTCGGTGCCGGCGCCGGTCGCGGGTCGATGGTGCTCGTGACGGTCGGTGAGGGTCTGGGGCTCGGGCTCATCGCGAACGGGCAGGTCTCCACCGGGGAACACGGGCGACTGGGGCGCATCGGGCACCTCCCGGTCCTCGGGGGCGGTCCGGACTGTGGCCTCGGTCACGCCGGGTGCGCCTCGAGCTACCTGCCGAGTCCGGTCATCGTGCGCAATGCCGGGCACGCGGGGAAGACGTACGACCAGGTGGTCGAGCTCGCGCGGGACGGCGACGAGGGCGCCCTCGCTGCGTTCGAGGATGCCGGCCGCGCCCTCGGGGTCCTGCTCGCCACCGCGGTGCACATCGCGGACCCCTCGGCGATCGTGCTGACTGGTGACGGGCTGCCCGTGTACGACCTGGCGCGGGCGACCGTCGACGAGTCGATGCGAGCCGCACTGGCGCCGTACACCGAGCCGGTGACGGTGGAGGTACAGCCGTTCGAGTTCTCGGAGTGGGCACGCGCGGGGGCGGTCCTCGCCATCCGTCGGCTGCTGGGGGAGTAGGCCGCGACCGGCTTGCAGAGCTGTCGACGCGTTAGTTACACACGTTGACAAACGCCGACGCAGACGGGAGGCTTGAGCGGTCCACACCATCGAAGGAGATGCCGTGACCGCAGCCCCCACCGTCCCGTGGCCGACCGACGGCCTGTCGTTCGGCGGCGACTACAGCCCCGAGCAGTGGCCCCGGGAGACCTGGCTCGAGGACGTCCGCCTGATGCGTGAGGCCGGCGTGAACCTGGTCACCGTCGGGGTGTTCTCGTGGGCACTGCTCGAGCGGTCGCCGGGGGACTTCACGTGGGAGTGGCTCGACGACGTCCTCGCGCTGCTGCACGAGAACGGCATCGCGGTTGACCTCGCGACGCCGACCGCTGCACCACCGAACTGGCTGCTGACCGCACACCCGGAGATCCTGCCCGTGGACGCCACCGAGCGGCGGGAACGACCCGGTGGGCGACTCGGGTGGTGCCCGGCCTCCGAGCTGTTCCGGGAGCACGCGCTCCGCGTGGTCGACGCGCTGGCGGAGCGGTACGGCCGACACCCCGCGGTGCGGCTCTGGCACGTGAGCAACGAGCTCGGCGGCGGCAACGGCCGGTGCTACTGCGAGGAGTCCGCAGCGGACTTCCGGCACTGGCTCGTCGCGAAGTACGGCGACGTCGAGGCCGCGAACGACGCGTGGGGCACAGCCTTCTGGGGGCACACGTACACCTCGTTCGACGAGGTCTCGCCGCCGCGCGGTGTCGGCGGCGCGCCGAACCCCGGGCTCGCGCTGGACTTCGAGCGGTACTCGTCCGACGCCCTGCTCCGCCAGTACGACGCCGAGAAGGCCGTCATCGAGCAGCACTCGGACGTGCCGGTCACGACGAACTTCATGGTGGGTGCCGGGTCGCAGGTCGTCGACTACGCCGGGTGGGCGAAGCACGTGGCGATCGTCGCGAACGACCACTACACGCTCGTCGACGACGCCCGCCGCGAGCAGGACCTCGCGCTGGCCGGGGACAGGATGCGCGGGATGTCAGCGGACCGTCGTCCCTGGCTGCTGATGGAGCACTCGACGGGTGGGCCGAGCTGGCAGCAGCGCAACCGCGCCAAGGAACCGGCCGAGCTCGTCCGGAACGCCCTGGCGCACGTCGCACACGGGTCCGACGGGGCGCTGTTCTTCCAGTGGCGGGCCTCCACCGCGGGCGCGGAGCAGTTCCACTCGGCGATGCTCCCGCACGCCGGCACCCGCACTCGCATCTGGCGCGAGGTCCTCGCCCTCGGCCGGGCACTGCAGGCCCTCGCCCCCGTGCAGGGCACCCGCGTCGAGCCGGCCCGAGTCGCGATCATCGTGGACGAGGCCTCCGGGTGGGCCGTGCAGTCGGGGCTCAAGCCGCACCGGGGCCTGCGCTACGGACGGGAGCTCCGCGCCTGGCACCGCGCGTTCCACGACCGGCAGGTGCTCACGGACGTGGTGCCCGCCGACGCCGACCTGGACAGCTACGACGTGGTCGTCGTGCCGACGATGCTCATCGTCGACGACGCGACCGCCGCGCGGCTGTCCGCCGTGGTGGACCGCGGCGCGACCCTGATCGTCACGTACCTGTCCGGCGTCGCCGACGAGACAGCCCGCATCCGCACCGGCGGCTACCCGGGCGCGTTTCGCGAGGTGCTCGGCGCCTGGAGCGAGGAGTTCACCCCGCTCCAGCGCGATGAACGCTGGACCCTCGACGACGGCGAGGTCGTCACCGACTGGGCCGAAGCGGTCGTCCTCGAGGACGCCGAGTCCGTGCTCCGCTACACCGACGGCCCGCTCGCGGGCCGGCCCGCCGTCACGCGCCGCGCCGTCGGCGGCGGCGCCTGGTACGTGTCCGCGATGCTCGCGGACGACAGCATCCAACGGCTCGTGGACGGGGTGATCGCGGAGCGGGGGATCCTGCGGACGGTCACCGGGCCTCCCGGCCTGGAGGCGGTGCGTCGCGTCGGCGACGACGGTTCCGCCTTCCTGTTCCTCGTCAACCACCGCGCTGACGACGTCACGGTCGTCGCGTCCGGCATGGACCTGCTCGACGGGTCCGGCCACGGGCCGGACACCGTCGTGCCGGCCGGACGCGTCCGCGTGCTGCGCGAGGAGCGGGCCTCGTGACCGTCGTGGAGCGCGAGTCGACAGCCGTCGGTGCAGGCGATCGACGGGTGCACGTGCTGCGATCAGCCGGGGTGTCGCTGGTGCTGGCGTCTGCGGCGGACGGGCTGCCCGAGGTGCTGCACTGGGGACGTGACGTCGGGCCCGTCGCGCCGGACGACGCGGCCGACCTGCTGCTCGCACTCGGCCGGCCGCTCGGGCCGAGTGCGCTCGACGCGCGGTGGCCCCTCACGGTGCTGCCCACCGAGCGCGACGGGTGGGAGGGGCGACCGGGGATCGCCGGGCACGTGGACGGAATCCCGCTCGTGCCGCGGTGGCGTGACGTGGTGGTGATCGGTGACGACGAGCGGATCGTCGTGACCGCCGAGTCGGACTCGTTGGCGCTCCGGAGCGAGTTCGCGCTCGACTCCGCGGGGGTGCTGCAGGTGCGGCACACCGTGACGAACACGCATGCCGAGCCCGTGCACGTGCAGGCGCTCGAGGCGACGCTGCCCGTGGGGGAGCGGATCACCGAGGTGCTCGACCTGGGCGGACGGTGGACCCGAGAGCGCACACCGCAGCGCCGGGCGGCGACGGCCGGGAGCCACGCGCGGGAGAGCCGTCGCGGGCGGACGGGCCACGATTCGCCGACGTTGCTCGTGCTCGGGACGCCCGGGTTCTCGGACGCCGAGGGCGAGCTGTGGGCGGTGCACCTGGCCTGGAGCGCGGACTCCGTGTACCGGTACGACCAGCTCGCCGAGGCGCGACCGCTGCTCGGTGCCGGAGAACTGCTGCGTGCCGGCGAGGTCGTGCTCGGCGAAGGGGAGTCGTTCGCCGCCCCCGACGCCGTGTTCGTGTGGAGCGACACCGGGATCGACGGGCTGTCCGACCGCCTGCACGACTCGTTGCGCAGCCGCCCGGGGCACCCGCGACGACCCCGGCCCGTGGTGCTCAACACGTGGGAGGCCGTCTACTACCGGCAGGAGCTCGAGCCCCTGGTGGCCCTGGCCGAGACGGCGGCGGACATCGGCGTCGAGCGGTTCGTGCTCGACGACGGGTGGTTCCTCGGCCGGCGGTCGGACTCGACCTCGCTCGGGGACTGGCGCGTCGACCCGTCGGTGTGGCCGCACGGGCTGGCACCGCTCGTCGACCGGGTGCGTGCGCTCGGCATGGAGTTCGGGCTGTGGTTCGAGCCCGAGATGGTCAGCCCGGTGTCCGAGCTGGCGGAGGCACACCCCGACTGGATGCTGCAGCGCCCCGAGGACGACGTCCGCACGTGGCGGAACCAGTACGTGCTCGACATGGCGAACCCACTGGCCCGGCACCACGTGCTCGAGAGCATGTCCCGCGTGATCGGCGAGCACCACGTCGACTTCGTGAAGTGGGACCAGAACCGGGACATCGTGCACGCGGTGCACGCGGGCCGCGCCGGCATCGACGCGCACACCCGCGGCGTGTACGCGTTGATGGACGAGCTGCGTGCGCGGCACCCGTGGCTCGAGATCGAGGCGTGCGCGAGCGGCGGTGCCCGGATCGACCTCGGCGTGCTCGAGCGTACCGACCGGGTGTGGCCGTCGGACTCGAACGACGCCTTCGAGCGACTGCCGATCCAGCGGTGGACCGAGGCACTGCTCCCGCTCGAGCTGATCGGCTCGCACGTCGGGCCGGAGATCTCGCACACCACGGGCCGGCACCTCGACCTGGACTTCCGGATGGCGGTGTCGCTGTTCGGCTCGGCCGGCATCGAGACCGACATCACGAAGCTGTCGCCCGAGGAGCTCGACCGGCTCCGGGCCTGGACGGCGCTGTACCGACGGGAGCGCGGGCTGCTGCACTCCGGGCGGCTGCGGCACCTGGACCTCGGAGACCCGGGAACGGTGGCGACGTCGGTCGTGGCCACCGACCGTTCGCGGGCGCTGGTGCGGGTGGCGCGGACGGAGACGGGGCCGAGGTCGTTGCCGGTGCCGCTCCGGGTGCGCGGACTCGACCGGTCGCGGCGCTACCGGCTCGCCCCGGTGTCCGGGCTCGCTGTCCCGCGTGGGCTCGACATGGTGCCGCCGGAGTGGCTCGTGCGCGGACACCTGGAACTGACCGGCGCCGTGCTCGAGGACGTCGGCGCCCGGCTGCCACTGCTCGCACCCGCGACCGCGATCGTGCTGGAGCTCCGCGCGATCGACTGAGCGCTGTCAGCCGGGCTCCTTCGGCCGGGGAAGCGTTTCCTGGTCGGCGACGTGACGGTTCTGGTTCGCGATCCTCGGCGATCGTGAACCAGAACCGTCACGCGTCGAGAGGAAATGGCCGTCCCGGGGCGCTCGGTGTGGGGTGTCGCGCGGTGAACGAGGCGGCGGTGCGGGACGACCCCTCCGTCCGCGGGCTGCGGTGTTGCGGGCTGCGGGCTGCGGTATTGCGGGTGGGAGTGGTGCCGGTGCGAGCGACGGTGCTGCCGGGTGCCGGGTGCCGGGTGCCGGGTGCGGGGTGGCGGTGCTGCGGGTGGTGCGGTGTGGGTGGCGGTGGTGCGGGTGCAGCGGAGGTGTGCGGGCGTGCTCGGGTGACGGTTCCGGTTCGCGAACCCGGGGGATCGTGAACCGGAACCGTCAGCGGCGCGAGGGAACGTCGCCGTCCCCCCTAGGGCGCCCGGGTCAGGGCAGCAGCGAACCCGCGTGGCGGAGGACGAGCGGGTGGACGAGTTCCTGTGCAGCGATGCCCGGCGCACTCGTCACCGTGAAGGTCACCGACTCGCCGGGGAGCAGGGACACCAACCCGTCGTCGACGCGGGCGGCCGCATCCACGCGGTCGGGGAACAGCGAGACGTCGCGCGCGTACGCGGTCGCCGTCACGGTGACCGTTGCGCCGTCCTCGGTCGCCGACACCACCGTGGACAGGGGCGAGGGCTCGAGTGCCTGGTCGACGACCTCGGCGAAGTCGTGCACGGTGCGGGTGCCGGCTCCCGTGACGACGAGGACCTCGGAACCGGGGTCGCCCGGCACCGCGAGCGACGACGGCAGCTGCACCCGGTCGGCATCGGCGGGAGCGGCCGCGAGCATGAACGACGACGACTCGAGCACGGTGCCGTCGAAGGCCACGCGGGAGACCGTGACCTCGTCGGCGACCGACGCCCCGGACGCGTTGACGAGGACGACGTCGAGACCTCCGTCGCCGTCGCCGCCCTGGGCACCGGACGACGGCTGCACGGTGAGCAGCACGGGCTGGTAGGCCTGCCGGACGGCGTACCAGACGGGCTTCCGGATGCCGGCGTGGTCGACCAGCGCCCAGGACACCACGGGCCAGTCGTCGTTGAGCTGCCAGACGACCATGCCGGTGTTGTCGGGCGTGCGGGAGCGGAACCACTCCATGCCGAAGCGGATCGCGTGCGCCTGGTTGAGCTGTGCGGCGAAGTGCCAGTCCTCGATGGAGGTCGGCTCGGGCAGGTGCCCGCGCATGCCGTCGGCGAGCTTCCGGTTGCCCTGGTCGGCCTTCTGGTGCACGAGCATCTCGTGGCCGTCCGGGTCGAGGGGCTCGTCGTGCACCACCGCGGTCAGGGTCGACCACGCCGGCGGGCCCTGGAACCCGAACTCGGCGACGAACCGCGGCTCCCAGTCGGCGTAGGCGCGGTAGTCGAGGCGGTTCCAGACGTCCCAGATGTGCACGCTGCCGTTCCGCTGGTCGTTCGGCGTCAGGTACTCGTCGAACGAGAACGGACTGCCCGGCGTGTACGGCCGGGTCGGGTCCAGCTCGGCGACGACAGACGGCAGCAGGGAACGGTAGTAGCCGTTGCCCCAGGTCCGGCCGACGAGCGACGGCCGCCAGCCCCACTCGGCGTAGGCGACGAGGTTCTCGTTGTTGCCGTTCCACACCACGAGCGACGGGTGCGGGCTGAGGCGGGTGACGGCCTGGCGGACCTCGGGCTCGACCTCGTCGGCGAGCCAGGGCTCCTCGGCGTAGGCAGCACAGGCGAACAGGAAGTCCTGCCACACCAGGACGCCGAGCTCGTCGCACCGGTCGTACAGGTCGTCGGACTCGTAGATGCCGCCGCCCCAGATGCGCAGCAGGTTCATGTTCGCGTCGATCGCGTCCTGGATCCGGTCCGCGTAGCGCTCGGGCGTCATCTCGGTCAGGTAGGCGTGGTCGGGGATCCAGTTCGCCCCGCGCACCATGACCGGACGGTCGTTGACGCGGAGCAGGAACGGCGCCCCGCCGGCGTCGGCAGCGGTGTCGAGGGTGACCGTGCGGAAGCCCACGCGGCCGGTCCACACGTCGTCGCCGACCTCGACCCGCACGTCGTACAGCGGCTGGTCGCCCTCGCCGCGGGGCCACCAGACGGCGACGTCGGGGACCTCGAGGCGGACGGTCGCCGCGCCGTCGACGACGGGACGTGCGCCGACGACCCGGCCGTCGGTGTCGGAACCGGTGTGCCCTGCGGACGCGGGGTGTGGGGCCAGGGTGATCCGGGCCTCCAGGCCGGTGCCCGCGGAACCGTCCGCGGACGCGACGGGCGCGCTGCCGATGGCCTGCGAGAAGGAGCCGGTGGAACCGGCGTGCTCGACGTCGACGTGGGCCGTCAGCACTCCGGTGGTGCCGTCGAGGTCGACGAGCGGGCGGACGGCCGCGATGCGGACGCCGCTCCAGGACTCGATGCCGATCGACTTCCAGATGCCGCTCGTGGCGACGTCGACGCCCCAGTCCCACCCGAAGTTCGACGCGTTCTTGCGGAGCGCGTTGTAGGGGTGGTGGTTGACGTGCGGCAGCTCGCCGCCGTGCAGAGCGGACAGGCGCTCGGCGGCGGGGACGGGCGCGTCAAAGGTGACGACGAGCTCGTTCGTGCCCGGCCGGAGCAGGTGCCCGACGGGGAACCGGTACGAGCGGTGCTGGTTGGCGGTGGTCGCGACGACGATGCCGTTGAGCTCGATCGTGGCGAGGGTGTCGAGGCCCTCGGCGACGAGGTCGTGGCGGGCATGCGTGGTCGGCCCCGTGACGGTCTCGCCCGGCCAGTCGAACGTGCGGCGGTAGCGCCAGACGGTGTCGCCGATCCACTGGGTGGCGGCCTCGCCGTCGCCGTCGAACGGGTCGGGGATCCGGCCGGCCCGCAGCAGGTCGGTGTGCACGCAGCCGGGGACCTGCGCCTCGACCGGTTCGCGGTGCTCCGCCGACTGCTCGGGCCCGGTCACCGCCTCGAGGGTCCACGTGCCGTCCAGGGTGGTCCGCTCCATTGCGTCTCCTCATCGTTACGGGGCCGTGACCCGGCCCCTTGACCGCCTTAGTTTACGCGTGTAACAATCACGCTCACAACGTGGACCCTGCGACGACGCAGACCGAGAGGACAACGATGTTCAACCCAACCCGTTCACGGCTCGCCATCGGCGGCGCCGTTCTCCTCGCAGCCGGCCTCGCGCTCAGCGGCTGCAGCTCCAGCGGCACCGCCAGCACGAACGACGCCGCTGCCTCGACCCTGGTGGCGTACACCGGCCAGTCCGGCGACTACCAGATCAACTTCAACCCGTGGTCGCCCTCCAACATCGGCGGCGTCGGCACGATCTACGAGTCGCTCTTCTTCATCACCAACGTCAACACGAAGGACCCGAAGCCGCTGCTCGGCAAGTCGTACGAGTGGAACGACGACGGCACGCAGCTCACCATCACGCTGCGCGACGGAGCCACCTGGAGCGACGGCGAGCCCTTCACCTCGAAGGACGTCGTGTTCACGCTCGACATGCTCAAGAAGCAGAAGGCCCTGAACTCGATCGGCTACGACGGCACCGCGAAGGCCGACGGCGACGACAAGGTGGTCGTCTCGTTCGACAAGCCGTCGTTCGTGCTCGGCCCGAACCTGCTCGGCAAGACCTGGATCGTGCCCGAGCACCTGTGGAAGGACATCGACCCGACCACCGACGTCGTGCGCGAGCCCGTCGGCACCGGCCCGTACACGCTCGGCACCTTCAAGGCGCAGGCGTTCACCCTCGAGGCGAACAAGAAGTACTGGGACGGCGCCCCGGCCGTGAAGACCATCCGCTACCTGTCGCTCTCAGGCAACACCGCCGGTGCCGACGCACTGAAGCAGGGGTCGATCGACTGGCAGACCGGCCCGGTGCCGAACATGGACGACATCCCCGCCAACTACAACGGCTACGACGGCATCACCGTCGGCCAGAACCAGATGGCCCTGCTGACCTGCGCGAACACCGACCTGGGATGCGCCGGCCCGCAGACCGACCCGGCCGTCCGCCACGCCATCGCCGACGCCATCAACCGCAAGCAGCTCAACTCGCTGGCGTTCGAGAACACCGCGAGCGAGATCTCGCCGACCTTCGCGCTCACCACGACGCAGAAGGACACCATCTCGAAGGACATCGAGCCGGCCGTGATGCCGGAGACCGCCGACACCGACGCGGCCGCCTCGACCCTCGAGGACGCCGGGTGGGAGAAGGGCTCCGACGGCATCTACGCCAAGGACGGCAAGAAGCTGTCGCTCACGGTCGAGGTCGTCACCGGGTGGACCGACTACATCACCGCGATCGACACGATGACGCAGCAGCTCAAGGCCGCGGGCATCGAGCTCAAGGCGCAGCAGTCGTCGTGGAACGAGTGGACCGACAAGAAGACCAAGGGCAACTTCGAGCTCGCGATCGACTCGCTCGGCCAGGGCCCGACGGCGAACCCGTACTACCTGTACAACAACTACTTCACGACGGCCAACACCGCGAAGGTCGGTGAAGCGGCCCCGATGAACATCTCGCGGTACAGCAACCCCGACGTCGACAAGGCCATCGCGAAGCTCGCCACGATCAACCCCGAGGACACCGCGGCGACCCAGCCCGAGCTCGACACGATCCAGGAGCACATCGTCGAGGACCTGCCCTACATCCCCGTGATGACCGGCGGCACGACGAGCGAGTTCCACGCGGCGAAGTTCACCGGCTGGCCGACGAAGGACGACCTGTACGCGTTCCCGGCGGTCTGGGCGAGCCCGGACAACGCCGAGATCTTCAAGGCGCTCAAGCCGGCGAAGGGCTGACACCGATGGGATCGCGACCGAGGGGCACTCGACGATGACCTACTTCCTGCGCAAGATCGGCTTCTACGTCGTCGCACTGTGGGCGGCCCTGACGCTGAACTTCATCATCCCCAGGCTCCTGCCCGGCAACCCGGTGGACATCCTGCTCGCCAAGCTCCAGCAGCGCGGCGGGCAGGTGACCCCGGCGACCCGGGAGGCGTACGAGCTGCTCCTCGGTGGCGATTCCTCGGAGCCGCTCATCTCCCAGTACGGCCACTACCTGGTCAACGTGTTCCGCGGTGACCTCGGCGTGTCCGTCAGTTACTTCCCGGCACCCGTCACCGAGGTGATCGGCAGTTCGCTGCCGTGGACCATCGCCCTGGTCGGCATCGCCACGATCGTGGCCGCCATCATCGGCGTCGGCCTCGGGGCCTTCGTCGGGTGGCGGCCCGGCACCTGGCTCGACTCGTTCGTGCCGGCCACCACCCTGCTCGCCGCGGTGCCCTACTTCTGGCTCGCGCTGATCCTGGTGTACTTCTTCGCCACCGGGCTGCACCTGTTCCCGGCGCAGGGCGGCTACGACGTCATCCTGACCCCCGGGTTCAACTGGGACTTCATCGTCTCGGCGGTGCAGTACGGGGTGTTGCCGGCGGTGACGATCGTGCTCGCGTCGCTCGGCGGCTGGCTGCTCGGCATGCGCAACATGATGGTGTCGACGCTGTCCGAGGACTACATCACCACCGCGCAGGCGAAGGGCCTGTCGGACGGCAAGATCCTGCGGAACTACGCCGCCCGGAACGCCGTGCTGCCGTCCGTCGCCGGGTTCGCGATCTCCCTCGGGTTCATCGTGTCCGGCTCCGTCGTCACCGAGCAGGTGTTCTCGTACCCGGGCATCGGGTCGAAGCTGCTGTCCGCCGTGACGAACAACGACTACGCGCTCATGCAGGGGATCTTCCTGTTCATCACCCTGGCGGTCCTCGGCGCGAACCTCGTCGTCGACCTGCTGTACGGACTGATCGACCCGCGCACGCGGGCCCGGAGCTAGGGGAGGAGACGACCATGACCAACATCCAGCAGGAGACCGAGCCCACCATCGGCGCACTGACCGAGGAGGCCGACAGCACCACGTCGATCGCCACCCGGCGCGCGTCGAAGGGCGGCATCCGCAGGTTCCTCCCCACCCTCACCCCGTGGCTCGTCACGGGCATCGCGCTCGTCGCCGGCGTCACGCTGTTCGGGGTGATCGGACCGCTGCTCGTCGGCGACCCGACCACCATCCGCGACACCGGGCTGCAGGGACCGAGCGGCTCGAACGTCCTCGGCACCACCCAGACCGGTCAGGACGTCCTGGCGCAACTCGCCTTCGCCACCCGCGGGAGCCTGCAGATCGGGCTCATCGTCGGCGTCCTCGCCACGGTGCTGTCCGCGTTCTTCGGCATCCTCGGCGCCTACCTGGGCGGGATCATGGACGAGGCGTTCTCGCTGTTCTCGAACGTGTTCCTCGTCATCCCCGGCCTGCCGCTCGTCATCGTCATCTCCGGCCTGGTGCCGCGTGAGGCCCGCGGGCTCTGGACCATCGCCGTCGTCCTGGCGATCACGTCGTGGGCCGGGTCCGCCCGGGTGCTGCGGGCGCAGACGATGTCGATCCGCAACCGCGACTACGTGTCCGCCGCCCGGGTCGCCGGCGAACGGCCCTGGCGGGTCATCGCCGTCGAGATCCTGCCGAACCTGCTGCCGGTGCTCGCGTCACAGTTCGTGTTCGCGGTGATCGCCGCGATCCTCGGAGAGGCTGGGCTGTCGTTCCTCGGGCTCGGGGCGTCGAACTCCTCGACGCTCGGCACCATGCTCTTCTACGCCCAGAACGGCTTCGCGCTGGCGAACGGCGCCTGGTGGTGGTTCGTGCCGCCGGGCCTGCTCATCGCCCTGCTCGGCATGGGCCTGTCCCTGGTGAACTTCTCGATCGACGAGGTCATCAACCCGCGACTCGCGAACGTGCGTGCGCAGCGACGGCGCGACCGTCGTGCGAAGCGTGCGGCCCGCTCGGGAGGCCCGGCCCGCGTCGCCACCGCCGGTCACGACACGAAGGGGGTCGCCCGATGAGCGCCACCGACACCGCACGACCGGTCACCTCCGGCGCCACGGGCGACGGCCGCCGGCCGGCCGTGCTGACCATCGACCACCTCGACGTCGTCTACGAGACCGAGCACCCCGTGCACGCCGTGAAGGACGTCTCGCTCACCCTGGCGCCCGGCGAGATCCTCGGACTCGCGGGGGAGTCGGGCTGCGGCAAGACGACCCTGGCGTACGCCATCACCCGGCTGCACCGGCCGCCGGCGAAGGTCACGTCGGGCAGCATCACGTTCCACGACCGCGACGGCACCGACGTCGACCTGCTCGGCCTGCCGCACGAGCAACTCCGGGCGGTGCGGTGGTCGAAGCTGTCGATGGTGTTCCAGGGGGCGATGAACGCGCTCAACCCGGTCACCACGATCCGCGCCCAGCTCGACGACGCCCTGGTCGAACACCGCAAGGGCCTGCCGCGCAAGGAACGACGGGCCATTGCCGAGGACGCCCTGCGCCGCGTCGGCGTCGACCGGTCCCGCATCACCGCGTACCCGCACGAGCTGTCCGGCGGCATGCGGCAGCGCGTCATGATCGCGATGGCGATGCTGCTCGAACCGCAGATCATGATCATGGACGAGCCGACCACCGCGCTCGACGTCGTGGTGCAGCGGGAGATCCTGCGCGAGATCGTCCGACTGCGCGACGAGCTCGGGTTCGCCGTCGTGTTCATCACGCACGACCTGCCGCTGCTGCTCGAGATCAGCGACCGGATCGCGATCATGCTCCGCGGCGAGGTCGTCGAGTGCGACCGTGCCAGCGTGATCCAGCACGACCCGCAGCACCCGTACACGCGGAAGCTGCTGCAGTCGTTCCCGAGCCTGTCCGGAGCCCGCGGCGCGTTCATCCGCACCGGGGTCGAGGACGGCGCCGAACCCGAGACCGACACCCGGGCCGTCGTGGTCCAGGCAGCACAGGAGACGGACCGATGACCAGTGTGACCGTCAGCCACCTCGGCAAGGACTTCCACACCCGCAAGGGCCTGAAGCGCACCACCCTGCGGGCCGTCGACGACGTGTCGTTCGACCTGCTGCCCGGCCGGACCGTCGCACTGGTGGGGGAGTCCGGCTCGGGCAAGTCCACCATCGCGCGGATGCTCGCCAAGCTCGAGACCCGGACGCGCGGCTCGATCGACGTGCGGCTCGAGGACGGCACCCCCGTCGAGGGCAGCATGTACCGGCGGCACGTGCAGATGGTGTTCCAGGACCCGTTCGCCTCGCTCAACCCGTTCCACTCGATCGAGCACCACATCGCCCGGCCGCTGCAGCTGCACCACCGAGCCCGCGGCGCTGACGAGACCGCCGACAAGGTGCGGGAACTGCTCGGTCGGGTGAACCTCGACGAGGACTTCGCGTCGCGGCGGCCGCACGAGCTCTCCGGCGGGCAGCGGCAGCGCGTCGCCATCGCCCGCGCACTCGCCCCGGGCGCCCAGGTGCTCATCGCCGACGAACCCGTGTCGATGCTCGACGTCTCGATCCGCCTGAGCGTGCTCAACCTGCTCGGTCGGCTGCAGCGCGAGGACGAGCTCGCCGTGCTCTACATCACGCACGACCTGGCGACTGCGCGGCACTTCTCCGACGAGATCCTCGTGCTCTACCGCGGCCGGGTCGTCGAGCGGGGACCGTCGGACGCCGTCATCCTCGACCCGCACCACGACTACACCCGGCTGCTCGCCGAGGCCGCCCCCGACCCGGAGCGCACCGAGCGCCGGATCACCGCGGGGCCGCCGCTCGACCGGACGAAGATCGACAACACCACGTGCTACGACCACACGGTCGGGGACTGGGTGTCGAGCCAGCCCGCACCGGTCGGGGCGCGATGAGCGACGGATCGACGTTCGTCGACTGGGTCACCGACGGGTTCGGGGCACGGTTCCGGGTCGGTGCGGACCAGCCCGCGGCGCTCGTGTCGTTCGTACCGACCGGCGGAGCGCTCGCCGGTGGCACGCTCGCCGACGGGCCGGACGACCCGCAGCCGCTCGTCGAGCTGACGACGATCGGGCACGGGCGGTTCCCGGGCGGTTTCCGGCACGTGGACTCCACCATCGGGGCGCGACTGCGCCCCGTGTCGCACCACGTGCACGACGACGGGACCGACCTGTGGTTCCGGATCGTGCAGGCGGACGCGGCCACGGGCCTCCAGACCGAGTCGGTGTTCCGGGCGCGCGCTGGCGTGCCCGCGTTCCAGACGTGGACCGAGGTGTCGGCCGAGCACGGTGAGCACGTCGTCGACTTCGTCTCGTCGTTCGCGACCGGGGCGTTCCTGACCGACTCGAGCGCCACCGTCGACGAGCTCGCCCTCGTGCACGCCGACAACGACTGGGCAGCGGAGAGCCGGTGGCGGACCGATCCGCTGCGATCGATCGGGCTCGCGCGCATCGACCGGGAGGCCCAGCACCACCCGCCCCGCAGCCGCGCCGTCGTGCAGAACCGCGGCTCGTGGTCGACCGGTGAGGCGCTGCCGATCGGGGTGCTGCGGGCGGAGGGCGCTGTGTCGCTTCCGTACGCGCTCGTCTGGCAGGTCGAGCACAACGGGCCGTGGTTGTACGAGCTCGGCGAGACCCGGCGGCACGCGTACCTGCTGCTGAGCGGCCCCACCGACCAGGAACACCAGTGGACCACCGTCGTCACGCCCGAGCAGCCGTTCACCTCGGTGCCGGTCTCCGTCGGGATCGCCGGGTCGATCGACGACGCGTTCGGGGTGCTCACCCGGCAGCGTCGGGCGTTCCGGCACGTGCGGGAGGCCGACCGCGCCCTGCCCCTGGTGTTCAACGACTACATGAACACGCTCATGGGCGACCCGACCACCGAGAAGCTCCTGCCGCTGATCGACGCGGCCGCCGACGCCGGAGCGGACCTGTTCTGCATCGACGCCGGCTGGTACGCCGAGGGACACTGGTGGGACACCGTCGGAGCGTGGGAAGAAGCTGCGTCGCGGTTCCCGACGGGGCTCGGGGCCGTCATCGACCACATCCGTGCGCGCGGCATGCAGGCCGGCCTCTGGCTCGAACCCGAGGTCATCGGCATCCACTCGCCGCTGGCCTCGACCCTGCCGTCGTCCGCGTTCGTCGAGCACCACGGGGTCCGGGTCGCGGAGCACGGGCGGCACCTGCTCGACCTGCGCTCGCCGGAGGCTCGTGCGCACCTCGACTCGGTGGTCGACCGGCTCGTCGGGGAGCTCGGCGTGACGTTCTTCAAGATGGACAACAACACCATGACGGGGCCGTTCGCCGGGATGCTCGACCACCAGCGGGCCCTGCTCGACTGGCTCGACGCGGTGCAGGAGCGGTACCCGGCACTGCTCATCGAGAACTGCGCCTCGGGAGCGATGCGCGCCGACTGGGCCATGCTGTCCCGCCTGCACATGCAGTCGACATCGGACCAGCAGGACCCGGTGCTGTCCGCCACGATCGCCGCCGCTGCTCCCGCCGCGATGCTGCCCGAGCAGGCGGGGAACTGGGCGTACCCGGCACCGACCATGGACCCGGAGCTGTTCACGCTGTCGCTCGTGAACGGGGTGCTCGGGCGGATGTACCTGTCCGGGTACCTGAACGAGATGTCGCCGTCGCAGCGGGCGGTGGTCGGTGACGCTGTCGCGGCACACCGGCAGGTCCTGGACGTCGTCGAGGCGTCCGTCCCGGTCTGGCCCCTCGGGCTGCCCGCCTGGGAGGACCCCTGGGTCGCACTCGGCCTGCACGCCACCACGGGCGACCTGTACCTGTCGGTGTTGTCGCTGCCCGGTGCGTCGGCGTCGGTGTCGTTGCCGCTGCCGGCGTTCGCCGGGCAGGCGGTGGTCGTCGAGCCGCTCTTCCCGACGGCACTCGGGTCGTGGTCCGTGGCGTGGGACGCCGCTTCGGGCTCGCTCGAGGTCGTGAACGGCGGATCGACCCCCACAGCGCGGGTGCTCCGCGTCCGATCGCAGGAGGCGGACGCGGGGGCCTGAGTGGGCGCGCGTCGCGATGGCAGGGCGCGCGCTGGAGCGGACGGGAGGCACGGTGCGGGCAGGCACCGTGCCTCCGGTTCCGTCCGTGGTCGCGTCCACGGCGCGGGGGAGGCGGGTTCGTGTCCGCGCGGTGACGGTTCTGGTTCAGGATCCTCGGGGATCGTGAACCAGAACCGTCACCAGCGCTGCAGAACGGGGTCTCCGGTCACGCCTGGTCCTCGTCGTCGGGGCGTCGCGGAGCCCGGAGGCGCAGGGTGGCGCCGAGGCCGATGACCAGGAAGCCGGCGGCGGAGAAGGCGGCGGCGCGGGTGCCGTCGGAGAAGGCGTCGGCGGCGTCGGCGCGGGTGGCCCCGTCGAGGCCGGAGATGGCTCCGCCGGAGGACTGCACCACGGCGTCGGCGATCTTCGTCGCGGTGGCGGCCGGGGTGCCCGCGTCCTGCAGGCGGTGCTCCAGGATGCTGCCGGTCGAGGTGAACAGGACGGTGCCGAGGACGGCGATGCCGAGCGCCGAGCCGATCTGGCGCGCGGTGCTCTGGGCGCCGGACGCCTCACCGCTGCGTTCGACCGGGACGTCCTGCAGCACCACACCGGTGAGCTGGGCCGTCGCGAGCCCGACGCCGAAACCGTAGACGAACAGGCACGGCACGATCGCCCACCACGGCGTCGACGACGTCACGACGAACCCGATCGCGGCGACCCCGACGATCTCGGCGCCGATGCCCATCCGGACGATCGGCAGTGCTCCGACGCGTTGCCCGACCGTGGCGGCGAACCCGCTCGCGACGAACGACCCGATCGCCAGTGCGAGCAGCACGAAGCCGGTCTGCAGGGCGGAGTACCCGAGCACGTTCTGCAGCCAGAGCGGCAGCGACAGGATGATGCCGAACTCGCCGAGCGACACGATGAGTGCGGCGACGGAACCGTTCCGGAACGAGCCGATGCGGAACAGGTCGAGTGCGATCAGGGTCGAGCGTCCGGCCCGCTGCCGGCGCAGGGAACGGACCACGAAGGCGGCTCCGGCAGTGCCCGCGATCACGAACGCGACCGGGATCGGGGAGACCGGGCCGTCCCACGACCACGAGCCGATGGTGAGCGGCGTCGACGACGGGGTCCACCAGCCGTAGGTGCGGCCCTCGATGAGCCCGAACACCAGGGCGGCACTCGCGATCACGGACAGTAGCGCTCCGACCAGGTCGATGCGGCCGGTGTGCCGGGCATCCCGCGACTCCCGCACGGCGACGGCGAGCCCGACGAGGATGACCGCGACGATCGGGACGTTGATGCCGAAGGCCCACCGCCACGAGAAGTCCGTCGTCAGCCAGCCCCCGAGCAGCGGGCCGACCGCGACCATGCCGCCGATCGTCGAGCCCCACACGGCGAACGCGATGCCACGCTCCCGGCCGGTGAACGTCGCGTTGAGGATCGAGAGCGTGGTGGGCAGGACCATCGCGCCTCCGATGCCCTGCAGCACGCGGGACACGACGAGGAGCTCACCGGTCGGCGAGAGCGCGGCGAGCACCGACGCCACCGCGAACACGATGACGCCGGTGGTGAGCAGGCGTCGGCGGCCGAACCGATCGGCCACGGACCCGAAGACGAGCAGCAGGGCGGCGAACACGAGCGTGTAGCTCTCCTGCACCCACTGCACCAGGGTCGAGCCGATGTCGAGGTCGGCGACGATGCTCGGGATCGCGACGTTGACGATCGTGGAGTCGACGATGATGAGCGCCACGGCGAGGCTGATCACGACCAGGCCGAGCCAACGACGACGATCCGGCGTGGTGGCTGGTGCTGCGGCGGGAGCGCTCATTCCGGTGGTTCCTCTCAGATGGTCAGCATGCTGACGACCTGACGGTACACCCGCTTCCGGTGACCGGCGGACCGGGGACTCAGGGGAGGAGCTGGAGCTCCATCGCGCGGGTCACGGCGCGGGTGCGGTCGTTCACCCCGAGCTTCTCGAAGACGTGGCCGAGGTGCGTCTTCACCGTGGCCTCGCTGAGGAACAGTGCGCGGCCGATCGCCGGGTTGCTGTTGCCCTGGGCGACGAGGCGCAGGACGTCGAGCTCGCGCGGGGTCAGGGACGGGCCGGCTGCGGCGGGGAGCGAACCCGTCGCTCGGCGGACGAGTGCTGCGGCAGCCGAGGGGGCCAGCGCCGTCTCGCCCCGTGCGGTCGCCCGGACGCCGGCGAGGATCTCGGACTCCGGGGCGGCCTTGAGCAGGTAGCCGGTGGCGCCGGCCTCGATGGCGGCGAGGATCTGGTCGTCCGACTCGTACGTGGTCAGGATCAGGACGCGGACGCCGGGGTCGGCGGCGAGGATCTCCGCCGTCGCCGCATCGCCGTCGAGCACGGGCATCCGGAGGTCCATGAGCACGACGTCGGGGTGTTCGGCCAGCGCCACCGTCACCGCGGCGCGGCCGTCACTGGCCTGGCCGACGACCTCGACGTCGTCGGCGTCCTGCAGCAGGGACACGATGCCCGACCGGACGATCGGGTGGTCGTCGGCGACCACGACGCGGATCACCGGGTCACCTCTGCCACGGGGTGACGATCAACGGCCTGGGAGCTCGGCTCGGGTCCGGTGGGCAGGCTCGCGTCGACGACGGTGCCCCGGCCCGGGGTGCTCGTGATCGTGCAGGCACCGCCAGAGAGCGCCAACCGTTCGTGGAGGCCCCGGAGACCGTGCCCGGCCGTCGGGACGCCCGTGTCGAAGCCGACGCCGTCGTCGGTCACACGGACGCCGACCCGTCCGGGCGCGTGCTGCAGGACGACGCTGACGGAGCCAGCGTCGGCGTGTGCTCGGATGTTCGCGAGGGACTCCTGGACGACCCGGAGCAGCACGACCTGGGCGTCGCGGTCGAGCGGGCCGTCGGTCGCGTCCACGGCGACGGGCGTGCCGGTCTCGCGGGTGTAGCGCTCGGCCAGGCGGTGCAGGGCCCCGGCCAGGCTGCCGCTCGTGGCACCGGCGACCCCGGCGGCGATGAGGGCACGGGAGTCCTCGAGGGCCGCTCGTGCTGACTCCTCCAGGACCCCCAGCCGTTCGTCGAGCGCGGCACCGCGGTCGTTCGCCAGGTCCTTGCGGGCACGTTCGGTGAGCATGACGATGCCGGCGAGGTTCTGCGCGACGGTGTCGTGGATCTCGCGGGCCAGGCGCTCCCGTTCGCTCGCCACACCGGCACTGCGGTGGGCGTCGGCGAGGGACTGCTGGGTGGCGCGGAGTTCGTCGAGGAGCTGGCGGCGCTCCTCGGACAGGCCGGCGACGCTCGAGATCCACACGCCCATCGCGCAGGCACCGATGACGCTGATGCCCTCGATGAGCACGGTGCTGACGAGGGCGTCCGGGCCGCCGGAGACCTGCAGGCCAATGCCGCTCGCGACGCCGACCGCGACCGAGAGCAAGACGGCGGTGCGGACCCGTTCGGACTGCACCCACACGAGGGGGAACGCGATGCACTGCACGAACGCGGTGCTCGGCACGACGGCGGGCAACACCAGGGCGGCGACGAGGACCAGCGGGAGGAAGGCCGCGGCGGCACGGGGGCTGTCGTAGCCGCGGTGGCCGAACACGGCGTAGGCGACGACGAGCACCACGACCGCGGTGAACGCCGGCCAGCGGGTACCCCACGGTGACCAGCCGAACACGGTGATCACGGCGGTGAGGAGCATCGTGCCCGCGAAGAAGACGTGCAACCACCGGTTGCGCATCCACGTCTCGCCGTTCATGTGCCCAGCATCCCACCAGTGCGGCGCCATCAGGCGTCCTTGCGGTTCCACCGGAACGTCAGCAGGCAGGCCACCGTGCCCAGGACCAGCCACGCTCCCAACACGAGGGCTCCGAGGCCGAGGTGCCACGCGCCTCCCGGCTCGCCCGACTCGAACGCACCGGGCAGGAAGACGGACCGCATGCCGGACGCCATCCAGCGCAGGGGGAAGACCGACGCGACGTCCTGCAACCAGGTGGGGAGCTGCGTGAAGGGCAGGTAGACGCCGGAGATGAACTGCAGCACCAGCACGATCGGGACGATGGTGGCGGTGGCGCGCCGGCCCTCGCGGGGGAGCGCCGAGACGGCGATGCCGAGGACGCAGCTGGTGGCGATGCCGAGGACCATCACCCCCGCGAAGACACCCCACTTGCCCGCGTCGGTCGGCAGGTCGACGCCGAACACCAGGCTCGCGATCGCCAGCAGCAGTGCGGTCTGCACGAGCGTGGTGACGAGGACCATGCCGATCTTGCCGACGAAGTACGACAGGACGGGCAGCGGCGTGCCGCCGAGTCGCTTCAACGTGCCGTCGCTGCGCTCGGTGGCGATGTCGACGCCGAGGGACTGCGTGCCGGAGAGCAGGATGCCCGTCGCGACCAGGCCGGGCAGGTAGTAGGTGGCGTAGTCGACGCTGACGTCGGGACCGGCCTGGATGTCGGCGGCGCCGGAGAACGCCACCGAGAACAGCGCCAGCATGATGATCGGGAACAGGAACGTGAAGAAGACCGCGTCGGGAGCGCGGAAGTAGGTGCGAATCTCGTACGAGATGCGGCTGGTCGCTGTCTTCATTTCTGTCCCACCATGTCGAGGTAGACGTCCTCGAGGGACGGACGGATGACTTCGAGGTCGTGCATGGGTGCGGTGCTGCTGCGGATGAGCGCCGTCGGGTCGGTCGTGCGCTCGTCGTGGTGCCCGCCGTCGTCGTCACGCCAGCGGACGCGGGGCGTGCGGGCCTCGGCGCCGCCGATCTCGTCGATGGGTGCGAGGTCGAGGAGCTTCCCATCGGCGATGACCGCGGCACGGTCGGCGAGCTGGGCGGCTTCGTCGAGGTAGTGCGTGGTGAGCAGGATCGTCGTGCCCTCGTGCTGCACCTGGCGCAGGAGGTCCCAGAACTGTCGGCGGGCCTCGGGGTCGAAGCCCGTGGTCGGTTCGTCGAGGAACAGGACCTCGGGGCGGCCGATGATGCCGAGGGCGACGTCGACGCGGCGGCGCTGGCCACCCGACAGTCGACTGATGCGGGTGTTGCGCTGCGTCTCGAGCCCGACAGCGCCGAGGAGCTCCTCGACGCTGCGGTGCTTCGGGTACAGCGTCGCGAAGTGGTTGAGCTGCTCGGCGACGGTGACGTTCGGGGACTCCGCGCTGGTCTGCAGGACGATGCCGATGCGTGCGTTGTGGCTGCGGCTCGTCCGTGCCGGGTCGTGGCCGAGGACTCGGACCTCGCCGGCGGTGCGGGAGCGGTACCCCTCGAGGATCTCGACCGTCGTGGACTTGCCGGCACCGTTCGGGCCGAGGAGCGCGAAGGTCTCGCCCCGTTCGATCGTGAAGGAGACGTCGTCCACGGCACGTTTGCCGGTGGCGTACTGCTTGCCGAGGTGCTGGACCTCGATGGCGGGGGACTCGGGCATGGGTCCAGCTTCGCCGCCGGGTGGCCGTGGGGGGATCGGCCGGGGCGGTGGTGTCGGCATCGTCCGATCGGGGGATGGTGCCGGCGGGGAAGGTGGTTCGCTTTCCGGCCGGTGACGGTTCTGGTTCGCGATCGTCGGGGATCGCGAACCGGAACCGTCACGACTTCAGTACTGCGGCCGGATCCAGTCCGTCGGTTGCACGAAGCGGGCGCGGGGCAGGACCTCGTCCGGCTCGGCGGTCCGCACGCTCGTGATGATCGTGTCCTCGCCGTACTCGTACGACCGGCGGGCGATGCCGTCGCGCTCGTCGATCACCAGCGTCGTGCGGAACGCCGGGTCCTCGCCGTGCTCGAACGTCACCAGGATCGAGTGTTCGCCGATGTGCTGGACCAGGATCGGGTGGAAGCTCTCGGGGCCGCGACCCCATCGGAGCATCAGGTCGGGCACGGCCATCCGGACGACGGGATCGGAGACCATGCACCGGGCGAACGAGATCTCGTCCGGACCGTCGTCGGGGTCGTGCAGCACGCCGTCGCGGTAGGAGACCGGCTTGGCCCGCTGGCGCACGAGAGTCCAGGTCTGCGCGGCCTCGTCGATGTCGACGCGGAACTGCCAGTACTTCTGCCGGGACTCCTGGTGGACGCCCTCGAGGACGTACCGGGCGGGTCGACGGAGGGCGGCGAGCTCCTCGGCGATCGCGGGACCGTCGGACCGGGTGAGGAGTTCGTCGAAACGCACGGTGCCAGCATGGCGCACCACGTGCCGTGGACCGCACCGCTGACGGGCAGGAGGCGCGGGGCGGGGTGGTGCCGGGCCTCCAGGCCGTGGGGTGGTCGCGTCAGGTTGCGTCAAGCAACGTGCGCGTAGACCGGGAGGATGCAGGTCGTCGGAGTTGAACAGTTCGGAGGGCCCGAGGCCCTCGCCGTCCACGAGGTGCCGGAGCCGCACGCCGGTGCGGGATCCGTGCGGATCCGGGTGCAGGCGTTCGCCGTGAACCCGACCGACACGGGGGTGCGTGCCGGGCAGCGGGACAGCTCGCAGGCCTCGCCGCCGTACGTGCCGGGGATGGACGCCGCCGGCGTCATCGACGAGGTCGGGCCCGACGTCACCGGATGGCAGGTCGGCGACGAGGTCATGGCGATGGCATTGCCGCTCAGTGCTCACGGTGGCGCCTACGTGCAGGAGCTCGTCGCGCCGGTGGGGTCGTTCACGCGGATCCCTCGTGGGACGTCTCTTCCGCTCGCCTCCACGGTGCCGATGAACGGGCTGACGGCGTTGCAGATCCTGTCGCACGCCTCGCTCGCGCCGGGTCAGACACTCGCAGTGACCGGGGCCGCTGGGCTGCTCGGGAACTACGTGGTGCAGCTGGCGAAGGCCGCCGGGCTGACCGTGATCGCGGATGCTGCTCCGGCGGACGAAGCACTGGTCCGGTCGCTCGGGCCGGACCACGTGGTGCCGCGAGGTGCTTCCTTCGCCTCCGCTGTCCGTGAACTCGTGCCGGACGGGGTCGATGCGCTCGCCGATGCTGCCGTGCAGCGCGACGAGGTGGTGGACGCCGTTCGCGACGGGGGAGTCTTCTTCGACGTGCGGGGGTGGCAGGGGAACGGGGCTCGGGGGATCGAGTTCGTGCAGGTCATGGTGTTCTCGGAGTACCGGTCGTTCGACAAGCTCGAGCAGCTGCGGCATGCGGTGGAGAGCGGGACCTTGACGCCGCGGGTGGCCGAGGTGCTGCCGGCTGCTCGGGCTGTGGAGGCGCATGAGCGGTTGGAGGCCGGCGGGACGCGGGGGCGGTTCGTGCTGACGTGGTGAGTTGACGCTGGTGTGATGGACGGGAGGCGCGGTGCGGGTTGCTGCCGTGCCTTCCGTTGGCCTTGGGTGTTCAACGCGCGATGATGGCCATGTGACCCTGCACGAAGCCATGATCGAGGTACTCCGTGAGAACGGCGCGCCGATGACGAGCCGTGAGATCGCGGACTCCATCAATGCTCGAGAGCTGTACCGACGGAAGGACGGCCACGCGCTGCTCGCCGGGCAAGTGAGTGCACGAGCGCGGAACTACCACCAGCTCTTCCATCGAACCGCGAGCCACATCGCTGTTCGGTGAAGCGCGCGCGGCGCGGGCCCTCCTGTCACTGCAACCGCCTCGGCGCAGCGGCGCCGGAAGGGCCCTCTGTCCGACTTCAGCGAGCGTCGCCGGCGTCTCCGTCATCGGGTCGTCGACGCAGCTTGTTCGCCCAGACGCCGAGACGAGCGGACACGGCCTCTGCAGTGGTGCTCGCCTGCTCCAGCGCGCTGCCTCCGAGCTTGCGCGCCACCTCGACCCCGTCGGTGCCACCTTCGACGATCCGGTCCCGTGCATCTTCGGCCGCATCTCCGAAGGCAGCGCGCCACCGCTTCGACTCGAGCTCTGTACGTGAACCCTCGATACCCATCCCGCCGTGGAACGCCATCACCTGGCCGGCGACAGCGTTCGTCGAACGAACGACTGTGCGGGAGTCGAGAGGATGCATCACCACCGAAACGTCTCCCACACGTGCTGCCGCGTCGATCCGACCCAGGAGCGTCTCCGTGCGCTGCGTGATGGAGGCGCGGCGTGACCGGCGGGTGTCGCGGAGTGACTCCCGGTGGTGATCGAGGTCCCCCGGAGCGGTCAGCTGCACGTGATCGAGCTCGAGGATCGCGACGCCTTCCTGAAGCTTGAAGGACTGCGCCAGGACTGCCAGCCACTCGTGCACGGTTCGCTCGGCGCTCTCCGTCACGTCGGCAAGTTCTCCGACCTTGGAAGTGCGTTCGAGCTTCTCAGCCAGGGCGTCGAGTTGCAGGAGCGCGTACGACTGCGCGCGAGCGATGGTGAACTCCGTCCCGTTCACCTTCGACCACGTCACCGCGTTCACGTGACCGACACGGTCGCGGACGCGCAAGGCATCGTTGATGATCAGCTCTACTCCGATGAGGTCGGCGACGGCGGCGTCCTTTTGCGCCCGGAGCACGTCGTCGAGCTTCGCGTCGATCTTCGCGAGATAGTCGGTGATCTCGTCCATCGCCTGCTGCATGGCGAGCTGCGCCATGATGCCGGCGACCCCGGTGAGCATCGCGGGACTGGTGAGCATGGAGCTCACCTTGGTGAACTCGAGGATGTTCTTGATCTTCCCGTTCTCGGTGACGATGGCGCGGCTCACGCCTGCACTCGACCCCTTCATGGCGGAGAACTTGTCGAGCGCTTTCGCGGACTCCTTCGTCAGCTTGACCCATCGGCCAGACCCCGCCGCCACCTGTGCGGCAGCGTTGGCTGCGCCGGACGCACCGCTGAGCGTCTGACTCAGGCGGGGCAGATCGAACTGGCGCGAGGGCAGGTCGTTCGCGGAGAGGAAGCGCTCGATGGCCGTGTTTGAGCCGAAGAACGTCACGCCGTCTTCGTCGCGCACCACGTCGATCTCGTCGGTCATGTGTGCTCCGTGTTCGTCGCGGGTCGGGTGAGCTGATCATAAGGGGTGACGAATGCTCTCGAAACGCCGTCGTGTCGAGTGCGACCGGCAGAATGGCGTGCGAGCGGCACCGCAGCCGTGACGATGAGGGGAACAGCAGTGTCTCGAGCAGAGAACCGACTCCGACGACTTCAGGAAGCACTCCGCTACCTCGACAGCAACGGTGGAGAAGCCCGACGCCTGGATGTGTGGAACGCCGTCCTCGAGCGCATCCCCCTCGAAGACGAAGAGCTGGCGCCGAACACGAAGGGCAAGCCGGTCGGTGACTCCGACTTCTTTTGGGGATCGTCAACGATGGTGAACGCGGGCTTCATGGAGAAGCCACGCCGCGGTGAATGGCGCGTGACCGACCTCGGTAGGCAGCACAGTGCGTCCGACGTTCCGATCGAGGAATTCGGCGCGGTCCTCAACACGCGCCAGCGTGACTTCGACCGGCAGCGCAAGGAGGACCTTCAGCTCCGGCTCGCCACGGAGATCGTCCCGCCTGACTGGCGAGCCGAGACAATCCGTTCGACGAGCGCCATCTTCGTCGACCGAGGGCTCCGCCAGCTCGACTCGGTCTTCGCTCCTGGCCGTGGCGTCTGGCGCAGCGACGTCGTCGCGGAACTCCGCGAGCGGTTCATCGGACGACCGGAGGTCGACGGCGCTGTCTTCCTCGAGAAGCTCACGACCCAGTTCGACGGCGCGAGCGACGATGCGAAGCTCCTCATGGCGGAACTCCTGTGCTGGCAGATCTTGCCACTCGAACAACCCGGGGAGCGGAAGAAGCGGGAGCGCGTGACGTTCCTGCTCGATCGGATGGAGCACCCCGTCACCATCCCGGCCGAGATCGACCAAGCGTTCCGTTCGTGGTCCTTCAACCCCGGGCAGGGCATCTCCGGGCACATGTTCGCGGCGACGTCCATCCTCATCGAGTGCGTCGACGCGTGGCTCCGGCTCGGTGAGGAGCAGCGCGACCGAGCGCTCGACGACCCCACGGCGTGGCGAGATGTCGTCATGGCCCTGCCCGGAACCTCCCTGCCGATCCAGCGGAACGAGCTGCTCCTGCTCGTGCATCCAGGGTTCTTCGGGGAGGTCGTCTCGAGTGACGACCGGGAGGCGATCCGATCTGCGTTCGCCGGCGAGGTCGAAGGGCAGATGGAGGACGACCCGGACGAGGCTTTCCAGCAGATCACCATCGCGTTGCAGCGGAAGGCGAAAGGGCCGGCGCTGTTCTACAAGGAACCATTGGCGGCGCGCTGGCGCCAGAAGGTGCTGACGCCACCCGATCCGGTGCTGCCTCTGGGCCCAGTTCCGGCCGACCTCGATACCATGCCCGACGTCCGTGCCCCCTTCACTCGGGTGAACGGTCAGCTGGCTGCGGCGGCCCACATGCCCGAGCCCTGGCTCGAGGACACCCTCAACCTCATCGAGAGTCGCAAGCAGGTGATCCTCTACGGCCCACCCGGTACCGGCAAGACGTTCCTGGCCCAGGCACTCTCGAGGCACGTGACAGACGGCACCGATGGCGAGACCACCATCGTGCAGTTCCACCCGACCTACTCGTACGAGGACTTCTTCGAGGGCTTCCGCCCCGTCGCCAACGACGACAGCGGCAACCTCGCCTTCACCTTGCGCAAGGGTCCGCTCCGCCGCCTCGCCGACGCTGCAGCCGCCAACCCGGAGGCGAACTACTTCCTGGTCATCGACGAGATCAACCGCGGCAACATCGCGAAGGTCTTCGGCGAGCTCTACTTCTTGCTGGAGTACCGCGACAGCGAGATCTCCCTGCTCTACAGCGACGAACCGTTCACCCTGCCGAGCAACATCTTCGTCATCGGCACGATGAACACGGCTGATCGCTCGATCGCGATGCTGGACGCCGCGATGCGGCGCCGATTCGCGTTCATCGAGCTGCACCCGGAACGCGAGCCCGTGCAGAACGTGCTTTCGCGCTGGGCGGCAACCAAGGGCCTCCAGGACGACCGCGCCGACCTGCTGACGCGACTCAACGCGCAGATCCAGGACCACGACGCCAAGGTCGGTCCCTCGTTCCTGATGCGCGACCTGGGTGTGACGGGTCTGCAGGACGTGTGGCGGTACGAGATCCTGCCGCTGCTGGCGGAGCACCACTACGGCGAAGGCGTCGACCTGGAGGCCCGGTACGGCTTGAGGGCGCTGCGTCGCCAAGCGACGCCTTCCGCTGCGGACGGGACCGAAGGTGCTTCCGTCGACGATTGAGCTGCGGGAGGCGGACCAGCCGGTGGTGCACCGGCTGCCGCGCGCGGTGGCGGTCGGGCTCGCTGCGGCGAACATCGCGACGGTTGCGCCGACGTTCGGCGCGGACGAGTACCGCGTGAGTGGTGTCCGGAAAGTCGGCGTCGTGCGGATCGCCGGGCACTCGGTGTGGCTGAAGCCGAAGACGCCGGTGCGGCGGCTGTTCGCGATGCTCGGGTACGCGCGGGCCGGAAGCGCGATCTGGACCGAGGACGACTTCGGGTTCCAGGAGGACGAGGACCTCGTGCCGGCGTTGGCGCACGCCTTCGTGCGGCAGGCTTCGCGGGCACTCGCCGGAGGGCCGCTCCGCGGGTACGTCACGCGCGAGGATGCGCTGCCGCTCGTACGCGGGCGGTGGCGGATCGGGGACCAGCTGACGCGACGGGGCGGACAGCCGCTGCCGGTCGAGGTGTCGTTCGACGACTACGTGGAGGACATCGCGGAGAACCAGGTGCTCCTGACCGCTTCGATGCGGCTGTTGCGGCTGCCGGGCGTGCCGGCCGATGTGCTCGGGGCGCTGCGGCGGATCGTACGGGTGCTCGATGGGGTGTCGGTGATCCCCGTCGGAGCGCCGGTGCCCTCCGTGTGGATGGATCGGCGGAAGCAGCGGTACTCGTCGGCGCTGGCGCTGGCGTCACTCGTGCTGTCAGGGTCGTCTGTCGAACAACGGGCGGGGTCGGTCGTCGCGTCGGGGTTCCTCGTCGACATGTGGTCCGTGTTCGAGGACTTCGTCTCGGCGGCTCTGCGCGAGGCGTTCAAGCCGTACGGGGGAGTGCTCGTGTCGCAGTACCAGTCGACGCTCGACGTGGAGGGGACGGTGAAGATCGCGCCGGACCTCGTGTGGCTCGTCGACGGAGAGGTACGGGCGTGCATCGATGTGAAGTACAAGGTAGAGAAGCACGGGCAGTACCCGAACGCGGATCTGTATCAGATGGCGGCGTACTGCCGGAGGTTCGGGTTGGGAGAGGGGCATCTCGTGTACGCGGCGGGGGAGACGGAGGCGCGGCGTATCCAGGTGGTCGACGGACCGTTGGTCCAGCAGCACGCCCTCGATCTCAGCCGTCCCATGGTGGCGGTGGCTGACCAGTTGTCGTCGTTCGTTCGGCAGGGATTGTGCAGTGAGAGCGTCTAACCGACCGGGCGACCGCGCGCTCGTCTCGCTGTCGACAGCCGCGCTGCTAGCGTCGCAGCATGGCGGATGAGGGGCTGCGCGACGAGCTACGGGCTTTCGTCGACGAACGCGACTGGGGCCAGTTCCACAGTCAGGAGAACCTCGCGAAGAGCATCTCGATCGAGGCGGCGGAGCTGCTCGAGTGCTTCCAGTGGCAGGCCGAGGCCGACGACTCGCGTGTGCGGAGCGAGCTTGCTGACGTGCTCACGTACTGCTTCCTTCTCGCAGATCGCCTCGGCACGGCGCCGGAGACCCTGATCCGCGAGAAGCTCGCGATCACGAAGGCCAAGTACCCGGTGGAACGATCGCGAGGGCGGAGCACGAAGTATGACCAGCTTTGACATCGAGCGGCTCCCGTTCACCCACGAGCACCTGCGGTCGTGGCAAGCGGATGACCGTCGCTTCATCAACTGGCCGGTGGTCTACATCCTCGACGACGGGAAGCGGGTGTACGTCGGCGAGACCCTGAACACCGCCGCGCGGATGCGGCAGCATCTCGAGTCAGCCGAGCGCAAGACGTTGAAGGCGGTTCGGCTCGTCCTCGATGACACGTTCAACAAGTCAGTGTGCCTCGACCTCGAGTCCCAGCTCATCGCGTTGCTCGCCGCAGACGAGAAGTTCACCGTGCTGAACAGCAACAAGGGCATCGTCGACGCCGATTACTACGACCGGCCGAGGTACCGCGACACCTTCAAGCAGATCTTCGACGCACTCCGCGAGCAGCAGGTGTTCACTCGCAGTCTGCTTGAGATCGAGAACCGTGAGCTCTTCAAGCTCTCGCCCTTCAAGGCCTTGAACCGTGACCAGGCAATCGCGATGGAGGACATTCTCGAGGGCCTGTTCGATGACTGGAACGACGCGGCAGCGACTGCCATCACCGTGCAAGGGGATCCCGGCACCGGCAAGACCATCGTCGCCGTCTACTTGGTCAAGCTCCTCCGAGACCTCGCCCAGGGGAAGGGGCTCGACGATGTCGAGAGCGACGCGCTCTTCTCCGACTTCTTCACCAAGGACAACCACCGTCTGCTCAATGGTTCGCGGCTCGGACTCGTCGTTCCGCAGCAGGCGTTGCGGGCGTCCCTCAAGCGCGTGTTCGCGAAGACCCCCGGTCTCGACAAGACGATGGTGCTCACTCCCTTCGAGGTCGGGAAGAGCGATGAGCCCTGGGACCTGCTCGTCGTCGATGAATCGCACCGCCTCAACCACCGCGCCAATCAAGCGTCCGGCACGCAGAACAAGAGCTTCGGGGAAATCAACGAGAAATTGTTCGGCGCCGACTCCGACCACCTGACACAAGTGGACTGGATCCGGAAGCAGAGCCGACACCAGATCTTCCTGATCGATTCGCATCAGAGCGTGCGCCCGGCCGACCTCCCGCAAGCGACACAGAAGGCGCTCATCGACGAGAGCGACGCCGCGGATCGCCGCTACCGGCTCTTCACGCAGATGCGCGTGCAGGGTGGAGCGGACTACGTGTCCTTCGCGCGAGCGCTCCTGAGGGACAAGCCCCCCGAGCGTGAGGACTTCGGAGCCTACGATGTGCGGTTCTTCGACGACCTTGGCGAGATGCACGACGCGATACGCGCCCGCGATGCTGAAGTCGGTCTCTCCCGCCTCGTTGCCGGGTACGCCTGGGAGTGGAGGAGCAAGAACGACTCCGCCGCGATCGACATCGAGATCGACGGTCGCCAGCTGCAGTGGAACCAGACCCAGACCGACTGGATCACCTCAGCGGGGGCGGTTGAGCAGGTCGGATCGATCCACACCGTGCAGGGGTACGACCTCAACTACGCGGGCGTCGTCATCGGGCCGGACGTGCGGTTTGACCAACAGGCGCAGCGTGTCGTCTTCGACCGATCGAACTACTTCGACAAGAAGGGTATGGAGAACAACCCGCGGCTCGGGATCGAGTACTCGGATGAGGACGTCCTCCGGTTCGTGACGAACGTGTACTCGGTCCTGATGACGCGCGGGGTCCTCGGCACCTACCTGTACGTGGTCGACCCGGCGCTGCGGGAGCACCTGCGGAGGATCATTCAGGCGCGCTGAGCCAACCACGAAGAATGGCCTCGGTTCCCGCTGGTCTCCCGCGAGATCGTACTCCGGCTGCTGCAAACCGCGCAGGCGCCGCGGATCACCGCCGCGTTCGCCGGGGGCACCTCCGTTGTCGCTAACGCGTCCGCGCTGCTGCAGGGGCGGATGGACGAGCCGTGGTCGACGTCGCTGCTTGCATCGACGCTGCGGGTGAGTGGATCGACGTTGTTCGCCCGGTTCAAGGAGGCGTCGGGGATGACGCCGGTGCAGTACCTCAAGCGGACGCTGCTGGGGGAGGCGCGGCGGCGGATGGTCGTGCACGGGGACACTGCGGCGTGGGCTGCTGCGGCGGTGGGGTTCCGCATTGCGGGCTGGTGTCGCACCTCCAGTCCGAGAGGTGATGCGCCGCGACGGATGCTGAGTCCGTCCGCGCCGGCAAACCGGATGGATGCAAGTTATCGGAGTCGATCAGTTCGGAGGGCCCGAGGCCGTCGCCGTCCACGAGGTCCCGGAGCCGCACGCCGGGTCCGGATCGGTGCGGATCCGGGTGCAGGCGTTCGCCGTGAACCCGACCGACACCGGGGTGCGTGCCGGCCAGCGGGACTCGTCGCAAGCGTCACCACCGTATGTGCCCGGGATGGATGCGGCCGGAATGATTGACGAAGTCGGGCCGGACGTCTCCGGCTGGGCGGTCGGCGACGAGGTGATGGCGATCGCGCTGCCGCTCAGCGACCACGGGGCGCTTACGCGCAGGAGCTCGTCGCGCCGCTCGGCGCCTTCACGCGGGTGCCGCGCGGACTGTCGATGGCGCTCGCGTCCACGATCCGAACGAACGGGCTCACCGCGCTGGAGATCCTGTCCCGAGCTGCGCTGGCTCCCGAGCAGACGCCTCAGTCCGCACGCAACGCGGATCCCGGTGCTTCAGGGCCAGGCTCGAGCCAGGCGTGGGCCAGACGAGCACTGCCGATTGTCGACAAACCAACTCGTGGCCATGGAAGTATCGATGAGACCGAGAGCGTCGTGACGCGGTGAGGTCCGCTCAGGCCGTAGACTACATAAATGACGAAGAAGCCGCGGAGCGCACCTTGGGTGCAGCATGTAGAGGTCGATGGGGTCAGACTCTACGAGGACGGCGGTAATCTCGGCTTCGACGTTACCCATCCGCTTACTGCTTTCGTTGGCGCGAACGGCATCGGCAAATCTACACTCCTCGCCTTGATCAATTTCGCGCTTACCGGCATTGTCGTGGACCCCGCCGCGAATTACCTCGATGTGCCCAACATTGCGACGCGATCCGCTTCTTTCGCACGAAGCTATTTTTCTGGCCGAGTACACGAGATTGACCGTGATCGCGCCGAAGTTAGGGTCAGGTTCGAGTTGAGGGGTCAGACGTTCCTGGTGGGCCGCAATCTATTCGACGGCGCTTTGGTAAGACAGTTCGAATTGCACGAGGGTGACCAAAGGTTAGATTTACAGGCAGATGACGATGCTAGCCGCACCGAGGAATATCGAGCTAGTTGCACTCGTGCCGCTGGTCTCGCAAACTTCGGACAATTCATCTTCTGGCAGTTATACGTGATGATCTTCGACGAACGCCGCCACCTCCTGTTTTGGAATGAGGAAACGTTATCCACAGCGCTGATGCTCTCCCTCGGTGTCGACCCAGCAATTGCTGACAAAGCGGAATCGCTGCGCCGGGATATCGATAAGCAGGAATCTCTTGCAAGAAACGCGCGATGGCGCGCGACCCAAGCTGAGCGGCGGCGCCGGAAGCTGATGAAGGACGCCAGGGGCGTCGAATCTCTCAGCGACGAGGAGCAGGTGGAGCTCGTCGAAGAGTATCGCGATGCGGAGGATGCTGAAGCTCTTCTCCGCAAGCGAGTTGATGCCAGCGAGACTGCTCTGGATGACTCCAAGAAGCTAGTTGCAGATCTCGCTATCGAAGAGTCGCTGCTCGAAAGCGAATATTTAAGTCTCCTCAAAGCTCTCCCCCGAGCAAGGCGACCGATGGAACACGCGATTCTCGTCAAACTCAACGAGCGACACGAATGCGATCTATGCGGCAATGACGGAGTAGCTCCCGCTGAGCACGTAGTAGAATCTATCGAGGCGCACAAATGCCCATTGTGTGATTCTGTCCTCGCGCAAGGCGACGTAGACGTGGAACCGTTGCAGGACGTCGACCGCAAGCTCAACGCTATTCGCAAGAGGCTGAATGACTCCAGGTTGGCTCACTCCAGGCTGCGCGCAGAGAACGTGCAGCTCTCAGAGCTCTGGAAAACTGCTTCGGGAAATCTGTCTCGCGCGCGGGATCAAGCTGGTCCCCTCACATCTCCTGAGGAACTTGGAAAATTCGCTGAAGCGTTCGAGCGGGTGAGTGAAGAGATCCGAGAAGCGCTGGAAGACGTTGACAGGTACAGGGAGACGCGTGACTCTTTCCGTAATCAGCTCGGACCGCTTCTGCGAGTCATCGCGGATGCTTATCGTGAAGTGGAAGAGGCTTTCGTGCCCGCGTTCCGCAGCTTGGCGGAGCGCTTCATCGGTCGAGAGGTCGACATCGAACTCGATGCAGGATCTACGAATCTTTCCCTACGGTTTGAGCTTGAGGGGCAAAGTAGGCGGATCGCCACCGAGCTGTCGGAGAGTCAGCAATATTTTGTTGACATTGCGCTGCGCATGGCTATCCAGCAAGTGTTCTTGGAAGGGCCTTCCACTCTTATGATAGACACGCCGGAAGGGAGTCTCGACATCGCCTACGAAACGCGGGCGGGTGAGATGTTCGCAGAGACGGTGCGATTGAACGGGCACCTACTGATGCTCTCGAACTTGAACGGTTCGCATCTGCTCGAACGTCTAGCCGAGAGGCTGAACGATTCTCAGATGGAGATTGTGCCAATGCTCAATTGGACGAATATGAGTGATGTCCAGTTGGCCGCCACTGATCTTTTCGACCTCATCCTGGATGGACTTCAGGAGAAGCTGTCGGCGGAGTCCATCGTATGAGCGCGTACCTCACAGATAGGGAGCAGCTCAATGCCAAGGTCGATATTGTAGGTATAGTCAGTGCCCTTGCGCCAGCGTTCGGAACGGTCGCAAAGGCCGACGTTCACCTTTTTGCGTTCTTGAGTGCCGCTACTTCGAAGATCAATCGTACTACGCGCTTGGAGTGGGGCTACAGCTTCGTGGGAACGAAGAACGGTGCGCCGTTCGCAGACGCCCTCGAAGCTGGTCTTCGGGAGATGACACTTTCGGGGGAACTGATGAAAGATGTCGATGACTTCACTGCTGGACCTGCATTCTACCGCGCCGCTGGCGTCTTCCTAACCAGCGAGAGCTTCGCAAGCAGACTCTGGATGGTGCAGGATGTGTGTTCCCTGGTAGCCTATCGCTCCCTCCCGCGGATCTCTCGCGAGGTGTCAAAGGAGCCTCTACTCGCGCGCTCGGCGCGGTTAGAGCGCAGTAGCGTTATTGACGAGGCTGCTTTGGAAGCGCAAGTGCTCGAGGCTATGGCGCAGATTGCCAATGTCCTGCCTGACCAGTATCCGCCGTCGTTGCCAGTCGCGCGATGGCTCGAAGCGTGGGGTTCGGAAACTTCGTGATCTACGGGTACGTGCGGGACACGGTAACTCGGATGGTCCAGGAAAAGGTCGCGAATGCGCTAGAGCCGAGTACCGCTTCTTTGGTGGGGCGACTGCTGTTGCAGGTTCAACACATCTACAGGGTCGTTGACGAGCGTGACTTGGTTTCTCGCGTACAGATCTCTATTCCATTTCCAGGGTCGACACATGGGGTTACAGGGGCTTCAACCCGACTGCCTGGTAGTGTTCTTTCGCGAGCATTCCTCGAATCAGGGTCGATCTACGTCGGAGTCGAGATGGATGGCAGCTACGTCATCGGGAAGTCGCGCTCGTCGACAATGACGTCGCAAACTGTTGACGCTTTTATCGGAGGAGGGCAAGCGGACCTCATCAAGGTTGAGGATTTCGAGGTGCAGATCCCGTTCGTTGAAGATGGGCTGAGCCCTTACGCGCTGACGTTCTTCTCTGACCTTGACCGCGCGCTTGACGAATACTACGAGATGCGTGCCAAGCGAAGCCACTGCGACATCTTGGAGGCGGTCTGGACCGACGACGGGCGTTTGCTGCTGGAGAATAAGCCAGAGTCGACCATGCGGCGCTCGCTTCAGTCCTTTCTAGCTGCATACTTACGCAACGCCACACCGTGGGTGCTCCCAGAGCAGAACGTGAATGAGACGGAACCAGTCGACATTCGCATACAGTGGGGTTCGGGTCGTATGTCGCTCATTGAGATTAAGTGGCTTGGTGATTCTTTGGGGAAGGACGGCGAACACGTCAGCACTACTTACCGGGACGCGCGGGCTGTCGAAGGTCAGCTTCAAGTCGATGCTTACGGGCAGGAACAGGCCACGTGGGCCGGGGGCGTCATTGTTCGGAGCCGCTTGGTTGTTTTTGATGCTCGGCGTTTAGGCGTGGAAATTTTGCCCAGCGGAGAGGTTACTTCGAAGGATCCCTGGTTCTACGAGGCGAGAGACATAAAGAAGGGGGACTTGCCGACGGTCGCAACGTCAGATGGCGATTGGCGCCGTTGGTTCCTCGAACCGTCAGCTCCTCGACGAGCGTAGCCATTCGTCTGCAGCTTTGAACGGAGCGCTGAAAGACTCTTTGGGTCATCTCTTCGTGCGCTCGCGGGAGCTCAGAGCACGGTCTAGCTTCACTGGGGTCGTGAGTGATGCTGGTTATTGCTTTTCGTCTTGCGTGGCCGGGGCGCATTAGTAGGCTTTCTGCTTCCCGGAGAGTAGCGACTTCCCATGTCCGCATTAGACAGTCTTCCCGCTTCTTGTTACGTGCCTATTGTTGTTGGCGTTAGCTCGACGATTTCTCGGGCGCCTGGAAGGGGGAGCAGGCAGAAGGACAGCTCCTACGCGCATCGCGCAGTTAAATTTTGAGCGGGGCGATTTGTGACGAGTTGCCCTGCCGACTGACTTTCAAAGCTGTGAGTCAGCGTTTGCGTCAAGCGCAAACAGCTTCGACTCTTCACCGGAAGCCTCTATTCGGGAACGAGCGGGATTCGCGCTCCGCGCTACCTCGCCGATCACGTCTCGAGGATCACTTTTCTTGCCCTGAGCTCGCATGCGCTGGTCTAACGATCGAAGCCAAAAGACGAGTCAGCCGCCGTGGTCGCGACTGGCAACTTTGGGATGCGCGAAGAGTTTGAACATCACAATGCCCTGAAATCGTGGACACGGTCCCTTCTTCCCTGAGGTTGGTACAACGAGGAAACAGCCCCGGTGGCACGCGTCGAGCTTCACCGGGCGGGGAAGGGCCGTCTAACTCCGTGGAAGATTCCCTTCGGACATCGAATCACTTCTCCGGCAACGCTTACACATCTCCAGTTCGAATGCCGTTTGGACCCTGTCAGATGGTAGCGAGTGCGCGAGACCGCAATGGGCATCAAGGCTTTTGCAGGACGATGAGACTTTCGGGCAATTCTGCTCTGCCCCCCTGCTGTGGCGCAGTCCTCATACTGCGAAGGGGTTCCACTTGCGCCACCTGCCAGTTGCTGGCGAGAGCCAATTCCACAAGGATGTCAGCGACTGGGATGTCGATCCCTGCATACCTGCTATCGCCTACAACCATCCACAGCTGTCCTTTGGATGGCAGTAGATTCCTCGAGTTTGTCATGATCAGCAACATATCTGCAAAATATCCCCCGATCATCGCGGGAATGTGATTGCTCCACAGCCTTACCTCCGACGCGGTCAATCCATTGAGCGTGTCATTCAGTACTTTCGATTCAGTTGGAGCAGCTTCAAAGTTTCGGAAAATTTGCACATGCGACGAAAGCGTACTCTTACGCAAGTCCTGGTTCTTCTGCTTGTCCAGATAACCAAGCATCCACAACTCGATGTTGTAGACATCAGTGTAATCGAACGAATTTGGGTAGGGCGGCGAAAATATTACCAAATCTGTCTGATCAATTTCGGTAATTGTTTGCCGTGAATCGCCTCGGATCAATCGGAAGGATGGTTCAGGTCTGTTGCCGTGAGTGGCAATGTCGCCGGTCGCGTCCTCGACTGAACTCAGCACGGTAGCGAGTGCCTCTTGTCGAGTTGTTTGCCTCGAAGACCAGTTGGAGCGATATCTGCGTCCTTTTCCACTCACCCTCGCGTTGCTGATGGAGAGAAGATCGCCACCTATGCTTGTTTGAAGGAGGCGGCGTTCTGCTGGATCGTAGCGAAGGGTGTGGCTAATAAGTGCCTGCAAAAAATCATACAGCTCCCTTGAAAAGAGCCAACGTTCGTTTTTGCCTGGTTCTACGAATGTTCTCGGTAGATTACCGATGTCCGCAGTTGGAGCGAAGTCGGAAACTTTTTGTGCGAACTGAGAGAAATCCTTCACGGCGAGTTTGAGCTTATTGAGATTGTAGGAAGTAAGTTTTGCTTCAATAACGTCCGCTAGATAAGGGTTCACTTCGCTCGTTATTGGCTTGCAACCTAGGAATTGGGCGGTTAGGGCTGAGGTGCCGCTGCCGCCGAACGGATCCACAATTGTTCTGACGTCATTCGGTGATTCGCGTATTGCGCGAGCCACAACTTCGGGCGCAAAAGCCTCCTTGAACTTTTGCCAGCCCTGAAACGGCAAGGTCGGTGATTTGAAGTTTGTGGCCAACCATCTCGGGTTCCGGGCGCCCGTCCATCGAACGTAGTCCTGAGTCATACGGATCCCTTCAAGCTTCCGGTTTGGAACCCGCGTCCGCGCGCCGAACCGTGACCATGGTATCAAGAGTTTCAAGAGCTTCATGCAAGGTCCGCGACAGGGCTGGGCTGCGTAGAAGTGATGGGATACAAATGCTTGGCTCGTGCAATTGGTTGCTCATTTCATATCTGCAGTCCGCTTCCATGGCTGTTGAGTCCTTCACAATGCGCCGATGGCTTCGCGCTTGACGCTCTGATCGCCGGGCTGGACGAGAGCGTCTGCGGCAGCGGCGCCTCCCGGCCGTCTCACCGCCCCCGCAACGCCCCGTTCAACCGCCCCCATCAAATCAGCGTCCACCGCGATTTCTCGCGCATCCACGGCGTGAATCGGCGCCACCGATCGCTGACTGTTCGTAAACCACGGAGCCTCAGCCTCAGCGAGCTCGGACACCCGTACGTGCCGGTACTCCGTCCGGAACCCCGCCCCCCTCGAAGAACGCGAACGCCCCGATTTGCGCCGTCCCGTGCAACGCACCCCCGGACTGCGCCGGCGTGACGACCGTTTCCTCGAACTTCGCCACGAGCGATAAGGTCAGCCCCTCAGGCACGTACCCGTCGGTCGTCGTGAACTGCACGTCGTTGGCACCGCGTCGAGCGGCCTCGCGAAGCACAGCCCGATTGACGGCGTACGACAGCGTCTTCGCCCCCTGGAACAACCACGGCGCGCCAGTCTGAGCGGTCAGCTCGTACCCGCGGCTGAGCAGCACGACCGAGATCCCGGTGGTGCGCTCCCGCTCCCACGACGGGTTGGGGTCGAGGTACGCGTACCCAGTAGGCCCCGCGGGCTCGCCGGGCCGGCCCACGGGACCGCTCTCACGCCCACGGGTCGGGACGTATTTGCAGTAGGCATCGGAGGCGTCGTCGAGTGCGGCGATCCCCGTCTTCACAGCGGCGCGGAACGCCGGGAGCGCCGGCGCGGGGAGTTCGAGGATCGACGCCGAATGGGCGAAGCGGTGGAGGTGCTCGTCATCGGCGTGCACCCCGGCACGTCGACGATCCCGACGGTCTCGAAGACCCCGTCGCCGTGGGTGATGCCGAGGTCCATGAGGTCGACGTGAGGGCTGCCTGCGTCGACGACGTGCAGCGGGGAGTCGGGCGAGGTGGGGTCCTCGATGAGGACGACGACGGGGCTGGTCATGGGGTCTTCAGGGGCTGGGGCGGTGGGGGAGCGGTGGATGCGCGCTGCACGAGCTGGGCGCCGACGCGGTAGGTCCGGCCGTTCCGCTCGGTCGCGCCGTGGTCGTCGGGTCGGATGCCCTGCAGCAGCAGGTTGACGGCGAGTTCGGCGGGTTCGCTCGCGCCGTTGTCGACGACTGTGATGTTCGGACCCAACGTCTGCAGGCAGGGGATGGCCTCGTAGCAGATGAGCTACAGGTCGTCGGGCATGCTGACACCGCGCGAGGTCAGGCCGAACACGGACTCGTGGTTCGCGGCGAACAGGGCGGTCATGCCGGTGCGCCGGTCGAGCACGTCCGAGGCGGCGGCGGCGCCTAAGCCGGGGGTGAACGGGCCGCGGACGACCAGGTCCTCGTCCACGGTCAGCCCGGCGGCGTGCAGTGCCTCAGCGGACCCGGCGAAGCGTTCGTGGCCGGAGTCGGCCGAACCGCCGAGGTAGCCGATGCGTCGGTGGCCGAGGTCGATGAGGTGGTCGGTGGCGGCTCGGGCGCCGTCGCGGTCGGCCGCGAGGACGGTCGGGGCGGCGCTGTCCCGGGAGAAGCGGACACGACTTCTCCGCCGCTGGCTTTCCGCGATGAGTTGTGTCGCAGACTCGCTGACGTCTCGGGCCTTCCGCTTGTGGCCGTTGGGGTGGTCCCTTCAGGCACTGGTGACGGAAGCGCCTCCGGCGCGGCGGGCGCTGCTTCGGCACCTGGTGATTAGCCCCTCAGACGAGCACGGTCGAGAGGGACGGACTCCGGGCGCGCAATCAGGGCTCGACAAGAAGCCGAGCACGGCGACGCGACTGTCCGCCGGCAAGTCGCGCAGCGCGATCGCCACGTCGCCGCAGTACCGCCCCGCCGACGCTAACTGCACGGTGACGGACCCCGCTGGCCTCGGCTGCCCGCCGACCTCGGGCAGCGGCAACCCGGCGAATCGCTCCCGCGAGTGCTCCAGCCGGATCATCGCCTCGGCCGCATCAGACCGGTTCCGGTCGGGGACTGTCAACGCCTCTATCACCGCGCGGTGCACACCCGCAGCGGCGGTACCGTCAAGCACGACGAGACCGTCGCGGACGAACGACCCCAGCCGCGACCACGAGTGGCGGGTCAGCGCCGGGTCACCGACGTACACGTCGTCCACGACGGCGTCCACGAGCGACAGCGCCTGCACCAGTGGCGGCGAGTTCCGGTGTGCCTCGACGGTTGGGAGTCCCTCGCCAAGCGGCCCGCGGCGGACAGCGTCGCCGGCGAGAAACGCTCCGACGCGCCAGCCGAACTCCCGCGCGACCGACACCGACGCGGCGACCGACGACAGCGCCAGCCCGGTCCACTCCCGTGGGTAGAAGTTGTGGATCAGCTCGACGTCGAGATCGGCGAACGGCTCGAGATCGCCGGCTCAGAGCGTGCTCGCGTTCAGCGCGATCGGTAACGTGGAAGCGATTGCCCGGATCGATTCGGCCGAGAACCCGAAGTCGATGCGTACTCGGGCGACACCGATCGACCGTAGGAACTCCCATGGTGCATCGCCGAGCAGCCGCGCGGTGTTCGGCGAGACGTCAGCGACGACGGCGAGCCCGCAGGATCGAGCTTCCGAAACGATCGCTGCCGCAGCCGCACGCGCACCGTCGGGAGAGTCCTCCGGGATGTGCAGCGACGTGAAGGCGAGCGTCGCCCCCGCTGCGGCTGCGGCCGAGAAGGTCGGCGCGGCGAGCGACGCGTGCCCGAGGTAGGCGCTCGCCCCGAGCCGCATCAGCGCGACGCCCCGGCCCGCGCCGAGTCGGGAGCAGCGGAATCCGCACCCGCGGCCGCTGTGGCCGATACCATCGGCGAGCTCGCGTCTGCGTGCTCGGCCGAGGCCACGACGTCGAGCGGTGCGCCAGGAGCGGACTGCGCATCGAGATCGGCCCGCACCGAGTCCGACACCCCGAACAGCAGCGTCGCCACGAACCCGACGACGTACGCCACGATGAGCCCCGACCCGTACCCGAGCAGCGCCCACCCGTACCCGGACGACCCGTTCAGCAGCGGGATGAGCGACAGGTCCGAGGCCCCGATGGCGATCGCCCCGACGGAGTGCCCGAGCTGGTCGAACAGTCCGACGACCCCACCGCCGAACGCCCCACCCATGCACGCGGTGATGAACGGCCGACCGAGGGGGAGCGTCACGCCGTAGATCAGGGGCTCGCCGACGCCGAGGAACCCGGCCGGCAGCGCACCGCGGATGGTCCGCACCAGCGATGCGTTCGACCGGAACCGAACCCACAGCGCGATGCAGGCTCCGATCTGCCCGGCACCACCCATCGCCAGGACGGGCAGCAGCACGGTCCACCCGGTCTGGTCGATCAGCGTGGTGTGGATGGGGATGAGCCCCTGGTGCATGCCGGTCATGACGAGCGGCAGGAAGAGTCCTCCGAGCACGAAGCCGGCGAAGGCTCCACCGTTCGCGAGCAGCCAGGTCGCCGCGGTCCCGATCGCGACCGAGACCACACCGGCGACGGACATCAGGATCCCCAGCGTCACAGACCCGGCGACGAGGACGGTCACGGTCGGCACGACGATGAGCGCGATGACGTCGGGCGTCACGCGCCGCATGAACCGCTCGACGTACGCGGCGACGATGCCGCCGGCCAGCGCCCCGAGCACACCGCCCTGCCCGGGCGCCAGGGTCTCGCCGAACACGGTGACGTTCGCGACGCCGGCCGCGACGATGATCCCGCCGACCGCGCCGCCGAGGATGGGCGTGCCGCCGAACTCCTTCGCGGCGTTCATCCCGACGAACACGGCGAGCAGCGACAGGAAGCCGGACGAGAGCACCCCGAGGAACGGCGTCACTCCGGGCACCCACCCCAGGTTCGTCAGGATGCCGTTGATCCCGGCGATCAGCCCGCAGGCGATCAGCGCGGGGATGAGCGGGATGAAGATCGCAGAGATCTTCCGGATCGCGCGCATGGTGCGGCCGTCGGAACGGGACCGCGCGGTCGCCTTGATGGACGCACCGCGAGCAGCGAGCTCCTCGGGCGACGCACCAGGCCCACCAGCCGCAGCCGACGGGGCGGCCGCGCGCAGGGCCTCCAGGCCGTCGGCCACGCGGTCGACGAGACCCGGGCCGAGCACGATCTGCAGGTTCGAGCCGGCCGCGATGGCGGCCATGACGCCGTCGGTGGCCTTGAGGTCCTCGAGCGCGACGGAGGAGTCGGACACGACCTCGACCCGTAGGCGGGTCATGCAGTTCTCGACGTCGGCGATGTTCGCGGATCCGCCGACGGCGTCGAGAATCTGCTGGGCGAGTTGCTGTGCATCGGGCATTGCTGTGCTCCTCGGGGGAAAGGAAACGGAAAAGGGAACGGGGTCTACAGCACGGCGCGCAACGAGCCGGCAGCAGCATCGAGGCGCTCGCGGGCATCGGCAGCGGAGGCACCGGTCAGGATCACGGCGATGGCGGTCTTGACCTCGCCGTCCGAGGCGTCGAGCGCTGCCTGGACCTCAGCGGGGGGCGCGCCCGTGACGTCCTGCACGAGTGAGAACGCCCGCGCGACGAGCTTCGCGTTCGTCGCCCGCACGTCGACCATGCGGTTGCCGTACGTCTTGTGGCTGCGCACCATCGCGAGCGTGGTGAGCATGTTGAGGACGAGCTTCTGCGCGGTGCCCGCCTTCAGGCGGGTCGACCCGGCGATGAACTCAGGGCCGACGACGACGTCGATGGCGATGTCCGCCTCCCGCCCCGCGGCCGAGTCGGGGTTGCACGCGACGGAGACCGACAGGGCGGAGCGGCGCCGGGCCTCCAGGATGGCCGCGATCACGTAGGGCGTCCTGCCGGACGCGCTGATCCCGACGACCACGTCGTCGGCCGTCAGGCCGAGCGCGTCGAGGTCGCGGACGGCGGCCGCTTCGTCGTCCTCCGCGCCCTCCACCGCGGTGGTCAGGGCGGGGTCGCCGCCGGCGATCACGCCGACCACCTGGCTCGGGTCCGTACCGAAGGTGGGCGGGCACTCGCTGGCGTCGAGGACGCCGAGCCGGCCCGGCGTGCCGGCGCCGACGTAGACGAGGCGGCCGCCGCGCGCGAACGCTGCGGCGATCGAGTCTGCCGCCAGGGCGATGGCCGGGAGGCATGGCTCCAGTGCCGCAGGCACGCTGCGGTCTCCGGCGTTCATGCGTTGGGCGGCTTCCATCGTGGAGATCGTGTCGATGTCGTCCAGCGAGTGGTCGGTCGCCTCGGTGGTGAGGGCCGCGAGTTCGTCGCGGAGGGCGTCGTGGGTTTCGTGCGTCTGGTTCATGGTGGTGCTCAGTTCCGGTGGTGGGTGCGGACGGCGTCGCGGCTGCGGGCGAGGAGCGGCTGGGAGCGCTCGTCGGTGCGTTGCGCGACGACGATGAACAAGGTGTCGACGATGGCGAGCTGGCTCATCCGGCTGCCCATGGCCGCGGGGCGCAGGGCGCTCTCGGCGCCGGCGACACCGAGCAGGACGTGGTCGGCGGTGGTGGCGAGCGGGGCGGCGGCGTGGCCGGTGATCGCGACGATCGTCGACCGCTGGGCTGCGGCGGCGTGGGCGACCTCGAGGGTCTCGACGGTGGAGCCCGAGTGGCTGACGAGCACCAGGACGTCGTGTTCGCCGATGACGCTCGCCAGGGTCAGGGCGTTGTGCGGGTCGTCGGCGATCGAGCTCACGATGCCGATGCGCTCGAGCTTGAGGTGCAGGTCTCGGGCGACGATGCCGCTCGCGCCGACGCCGTACAGGACGACGCGGCGGGCGTTGGCGAGTTTTCGTGCTGATTCGTCGAGCGCGTGCGGGTCGAGTGCGGCGCGGGTGTCGGCCATCACCGCGCGGACGTCCTCGGTGACCTTCGCGATGACGGTGGCGACGTCGTCGTCGACCGCGACGCCGGCGTGGATCTCGGTGGACTCACGCTCGTGGATCCCGCGTTCGACGGCCCGGGTCATGCTCCGCTGCAGGGCGGCGAAGTTCGCGAAGCCGAGGTGCTGGGCGAACCGGGAGACGGTGGCGGGGGAGACCCCGGCTCGGCCGGCGAGGTCGGTGGCGTTCGTGGTGGCCGCGGCTGCCGGGTCGTCGAGGACGGCGTCGGCGATGGCGCGCATGCTCGACGGCATGCTCGCTGACTGGGTGCGGACGAGGGCGAAGGCATCGGCGCGCTCGGACCGCTCGGATCGCTCGGACCGCTCGGGCCGATCGGTGATCGTCATCCCGCCATGAAAGCGTCTTTCGTAGGCGAGCACCAGTGCTGAAAGTAAATTGCGTGTTACGTCGTTGTGCCCGACCTGTGTGCCAGCGGACTGACGATGGCGGCGATCACCACGGGGAGGACGAACGCCCACGACGCCGGGTCGGTGTTCGTCGACACGACTCCGGCCCATCCGGCTGGGTGGCCGGGACTCCCGCGACCGAACAGTGCTGCGACGAACAGGTAGAGCACGCCCGGCACGGACTGGAGCCGGTCGCTGAGCACGGCGCGACTGGCCAGTGCGAGTGCGCAGAACGCGATCGTGTTCCGGGCGGTCGCGACCGCGGCCTCGGGTTCGGCGCCGACCGCGAGGCCGATGCTCGCGGTGGCTGTCACCAGCGCGACCACCGCGATGACGGCGGCCAGCTCGAGCAGGTCCGTCCGCCGAGTGGGCGCGGGGAACGGTGCGCGGGTGACCGAAGCGCTCGTCGCGATGGCGATCACCAGCGGGAGCACGGCCGCGACGGGGATCAGTGCGAACGGTGCGCCGCCGCCGAACGAGGGGAAGAGCATGCCGATCGGGCCGAGCGTGATGGAGAGCACCGTCAGGGCGGTCGTGAGTCCGAGCAACGGCAGGGTGCGGTGGACACGCAGCCACCAGATCACGAGGACGGCACCGTGATGTGGCCGACCGAGCAATCCGTCAGCCGGTCGACCGTCGCGGTGACCCACGCGGCCTGAGCGGGGGCCGGAGCACGACGGAGGGCTCGCAGAACGTCGGGGTCGTCCAGCTCGAGGGCGGGTTCCACGTGGTCGGCGTTCACGATGCCCTCGGCGGCGACGTCGATGAGCCATCGGTTGGCAACAGCGGCATCGTTGAGGCGTTCGGCGTCGTCCTGCTCGGTGCCGCAGTAGGCCACCTCGGCGTCACCGAGCGAGGAGGTGGTGATGCTGTGGAGCACGTCGGCGTCGGTCATCCGGACCTGGACGATCATGTTCAGGACGTCGGCCGTCGATGGCGCGTTGCTCGCGCGGATGGTCGACGGCACCGTGATGCCCGAGCGGCCGAGGTTCTCCGCAGCCTTGCGGATGACGGATTCTGAGTTGCCGCTGTCGCGTTGCTCCGGGAAGAGGCAGATCGTCGGCGCCGCGCCGCTGCAGATCGCCTGCGCTTGCGGGCGGTCGACGATCGGTGCCGCGCCGAGGCCGGAGCCGGCGGTCAGCGCGACGAGGGTGATCACGACGAACGAGCTGGCGCCGATCTGGAGTCCGTACCGGCGCGCACGGTCACTACTCGAGCGTCGAGCGACCGCGATGACGAGCAGACTGCACCCGGCGAGCAGACTGAACGCAGTCGCGATGACCGGAGCCCGGATGTCGACCGCGGTCTCGACCGAGCAGCAGTCCGCCATCACCAGACCGGCGAGGTACCGGAGCGGGAAGTAGTCCACGGACCAGGTGAAGCCGAGCCAGCTGTAGGAGACGAGCAGACTCAGCGGGATGGACGCCACCGGCGGGAGCCACCGCCCCAGTGCGAATCCGATGCAGCTGTGGAAGAACAGGATCCCCGCGAAGGCCAGGCCGACGAGGGGCGACGGGCCACCGGGAGTGCCCCAGGTGTCCCGACTCATGAGTGCGACCGCGACGAGCTGGAGCAGCAGACCGGCGGCCAGTGGTGTCCACAGGTGATCGGTGACGACTGCTGCACTGGGTCGGCTGCTGGACTCGATCACGGGCGCAGCCAGACGGAAGCGCTTCCCTTCCCAGGCGCCGGCCGTGGCCGCCACTCCGCACGAGAACACCAGGTAGATCGCGGAGCCGGCCATCGCCGCGGGCCAGTAGCCGGCGACGGTCGTCTCATCTGCGAACTGCACGCTGTAGGCGACGACGCCGAGCAGCCCAGGAATGAGGAGCCATACTGCTGCGCGACTGCGCCACGGGATGATCGGGCGCATCAGTCGTCCTCGTTCGTGAAGCGCGCGTACGACGCGGTGATCGCGTCAGCGGGGGAGAGCCCCTCGAACGGTTCCGTGAAGGCGTCGACGGACCCGGAGAACGGGACGTGTCCATCCACGAGCACGGTCACGTGGTCGTACGTTGCAGCGACATCCTCGGTCTGGTGGGTCGAGACGATCACGGAGACATCGTGCGGCAGGTTCTGGATGACTTGCGCGAAGCGTGCCCGTTGTGCCGGGTCGAGTCCGGCCGTCGGTTCGTCGAGCAGGATCCACTGCGCTCCCGAGACCAGCGCACCGGCGACGCCGAGACGCCGGATCTGCCCGCCCGACAACGAGGTCGCTCGTGCGTCGGCTCGGGTGGCGAGATCGACGGCGGTCAGGGCAGCCGTCGAGCGATCCCAGGCGTCGGCGCGTGACAAGCCCTTCAACCAGCCGCAGTAGGCGACGTGCTCCCGTGCGGTCAAGCCGGGGAAGGCGCCGCTCCGCTGCGGGAGCCACGCGACGCCGCGGCGGTACCGTCGGCGGTTTCCGCGCGTCCCCGGTTCCCCCAATCCCTCGATGCTGATCGTCCCGGTGCGGGGACGGAGTGTGTCGGCGACGAGTCCGAGCAGGGTCGACTTGCCAGCGCCGTTCGGCCCGAGCAGGACGCTCGCTCCGGTCGGGAACACCGTCGACAACCCGGAGAGCACCGTGTGGTCCCGCCGGTACCCGAAGGTGAGTTCGTCGATCTGTATGCCCACTGCGCCCCCCCTTGAAACCTTGTACTGGTGTTTCACCGTACAGGGTGGAGGATCACCTCAGGACTACGAGGTGCGGCAGGCCTCCTGAGTCAGCGCTGGCGGGCGGCTGCTTCGGTGGCCGCCTGCACGTAGCGCCGGCAGCTTCGGGACTGGTGGAGGAAGAGTGGCGTGAAGACGACGGCCGCAACGAGGAGCGTGCCGCAGAGGATCCGACTGAAGACGGTAGAGAAGGGGTCGTCGCCGACGAGGTTCGGGAGCTGCGGACCGACGATGCCGAGGCAGAGCAGCAGGAACTGACCGAGGGCGATCGGCTGGTAAGCGGCGCGGAGACGGGCGAGGTCGAACGCCCGTTGTGCGAGGTCAGAATCGGCCGGTTCGATCGGGGCTTGCTTCGCGATGGCCCGCGCGAGGGTCTTCCGGCCGAAGCGCGAGAGCCCTTCGAAGGGCGCCTGCATCTGCGGAGTCAGCCGGAGTGTGGTGGCGACGAGCGAGAACGCCCCCGCGAGTCCTCCGGCCGCCACCGTGCACCCGATCACCACGAGGGGCCATCCCGGGCCTCGGCGCGCGTCTCCGAGCAGGATGACGACCACGACGCCCACCATCAGGCCGACGATTCCGCCGGCCAGGATGATCCAGGCTGTGCGGCGCCAAGCTCGGCGGGCGATCGCCTCCGGTGTCTGTGGTGTCTCTGGTGTCTCCGTCGCGGTGGTCATGCGACGGAGACCGGAGTGTCGGTGCGGCGTTCGTTCTCGGCCGTCGCGGCATCCGCGTAGCGCCGCGCTCGGCGGCCTCGGACGACCAGCAACGGCACGACGAACACCATTTCGATGACGAAGAGCGCGAGGAAGATCCGGCTGATGATCGCGTTGCCATCGCCGGTGACGACCCGAGCGAACTGGGGAGCTGCGGCTCCTGCGAACAGCAGGAGGTTCTGGACGAGGATCAGCCGGTTGAACGCGGCGGTCCCGCGGGCGAGGGTGAGCGCGCGGTGCTGCAGTTCTGGGCCTGTGTCCTCCTCGAGCGGAACGCCCGAGCGGATGGCTCCGTTGATGATCTTGCGGCGGTCTCTCGTCAGGCCCTCGGTCGCCTGCGTGATGATCGACGACGCGCGTGCCGTGGCGGGGAGCAACGAGAGCATCCCGGCCATGCCGACGAGCACGGCGACGCACGTGCAGATCGCCAGGGCGACGGTCCAACCGTCCTCGTCCCGCGAGGTTGCCCAACCGGCCACTGCCCCCGCGACCGCGGCGATCGACACGACCAGGGCGGTACGACGCCACGCGCGCCGGATGATTCGTTCGTCTTCCCCCACCCGCTCACCCTACGGGGCGGGGCAGAGCCGTGTTCCGGAGCCGAGCACCTGTCGGACGCTGGCGGTGCGGTCGAGGCGAGGCGGGCCTCCAGGCCGGACGCCGTCAGGCGACGCCGCGCCGCGGACGGAAGACGCCCGCCCGGACCAGCCACACGTAGAGCAGGCAGCCGATGCAGACGTCGAAGGCAGCGTTGAGGAACGCGGCGACCAGGGCGACCGCGGCACCGATCGGGGCGGCGTACGGCACGCCGAGCAGCGCGAGGAGCAGGGCGACCGCGGTCACGAACAGGCCGACCTGCTGGGCGAAGGTCGGTGGTTCCGGGGCCTCGAGTTCGTCGGGCGGGGCCAGGCGCGGGCGGACGACGCGGCGGAAGAGTGCGCCGTAGGGGTGGCGGCGGATGCCGGCGATGCCTCCGACGGCGAACAGTACGACGATGACCGCGAGCAGCACGATGCCGGCGATCCACGTCTCGGGGATGAGCGTGAGGACGATCGTCGCGGCGAGGAGCACCGTGGTGATGGCGGCGCCGAAGCGTGGGGAGCGCGGGTCGATGCCGCGGTCGGTGTCGTTCGTGGTGGTCATCGGGACTCCTGGGTGCCGGTCGTGTCTGCGGTGCCTGCGGTTCCTGCGGTCAGGACGGTGTCGAGGGCTGCGGCGAGCTCGGGTGGGCGGGGTGGGCCTCCGAAGCGGGTGCGGACGGTCCGGGAAGCGTCGACGAGCAAGACCGTGGGGGTCTGCAGGACGTTGAAGCGGCCCGCCAGTCCGGGGTGCTCGGCGAGGTCGATCTCCAGTCGGGTGACACCGTCGTGTCGGGCTGCGACGGAGTCCAGGTGCCGGGCGGTCGCGGGGCAGCGGGCACAGGTCGGGGTGGAGAACTGGAGGAGGGTGGCACGCGTGCCGAAGGCTGTCGGCGGGGCGAGGTCGGCGACGGTGCTGGCGGTGCCATCGGCTGAGGTCGGGCTGGGCTTCGCGCGGCCGGTCCTGGAGCGGAGGAGCAGCCCGAGGACGGTGGCGAGGGCAAGAACCCCCGCCAGCACGGCGACGGCCACGATGACGGTCATGGTGCGACCGTACGTCGTGGTGCTGTCCGCACGGAAGCACGTGTCCGTTCGTGACGGGGCCGGGCGGTCAGGTGGCCCGGCGCAGCCGTCGCATCGTTCCGTCGGCAGGCGAGCGCCCCGCCAGTGTGGGGACACCTGCGCCTTGAACAGGCATACGTTTCTCGCGTCGGCAGCGGACGGCTCGCCTGCCTACGATCGAGAGTGTGAGCTTCGACGTGACACCTGGGCGGTACCGGCACTTCAAGGGCAACGACTACGAGGTGCTGCTCGTAGCCCGTGACGTCGAGACCGAAGAGCCGGTGGTCGTGTACCAGGCGCTGTACGGCGAACGCGGGCACTGGGTCCGCTCGCTCGCCGACTTCACCGCGCACGTCACGCGCGACGGGTGCGACGGGCCCCGGTTCGTGCCGGTCGGCAGCTGACAGCCAGAGCAGCCGGTGTCGGCGCCCACCCCTAGGCTTTCAGGGCACCGGAGAGCAAGGGGGAGCGCATGCAGATCGGCGTCGACGGAAACGTGCTGCTCAGCCCGAGTGACCTGAGTACGTGGTCGGCCTGCGAGTGGGCGTTCCTCCGCCGCCTCGACGCCAAGCTCGGTCGCGGGGAAGCCCTGCCCGACGTGCACGACGACATGCTCGAGCGCACGGCTCGGCTGGGGGACCAGCACGAGCTCGACTACCTCGACATCCTCAAGCAGACCCGCAACGTCGTCGAGTTCGACCGCCCCGCCCCGCCGGACTACGCACGCGCCGCAGCCGAAGCACGACAGGCCTTCGCCGGCGGTGCCGACGTGCTGTACCAGCCGACGTTCCACGCAGCACCGACCGCCGACGCCCCCGGCTTCATCGGCTTCGCGGACTTCATCATCCGCAACGACCACGGCGAGTACGAGGTCTACGACACCAAGCTCGCCCGCCACGCCAAGATCAGCGCCCTGCTGCAGCTCGCCGCGTACGCCGAGCAGATGCAGGCGCACGGCATCCCGACCGGGCAGCAGGTGCACCTGGTGCTCGGCGACCGGACGACCACCACGCACGACCTCGCCGACATCGCGCCGGTGTACCGCACGCAGCGCGCCGAACTGCAGCGGGTCATCGCCGAGCGCATCGCGGCAGACGAACCGCTGCGGTGGGGTGACCCGCGGTACTCGAGCTGTGGACGCTGCGACGTTTGCTCGACACAGGTCGCCGAGCACCGCGACCTCGTCCTCGTCGCGGGCATGCGCCTCGACCAACGGGCGAGGCTCATCAAGCACGAGGTGCGGACGATCGACGACCTGGCGGTCCGCACCCGGGCAGTGCCGGGCTTGTCCCGCGCGACGCAGGATCGGCTGGTACGTCAGGCGAGCCTCCAGATCGAGTCGGAAGACGCCCGACGGAAGGGCGCCGACGGGCCGGGCCAACCCGTCAAGCCGCGCTTCGAGGTCCTCGACGCCCGTGCGCTCGACGCGATCCCGGCACCCGACCCGGGTGACGTGTTCTTCGACTTCGAGGGCGACCCGCTGCACACCGAGGACGGCGTGCACTGGGGCCTCGACTACCTGTTCGGCCTGGTCGACGACCGCGCGGAGTTCACCGCGTTCTGGGCGCACACCATCCGCGACGAACGAGTCGCGCTGGAGCAGTTCCTCGCGTTCATCGAGGCCCGGCGGCAGCAGTACCCGGGCATGCACATCTACCACTACGCGGCCTACGAGCGGACGCACCTGCTGTCGCTCGCCGCCCGGCACGGGGCGGGTGAAGAGGCCGTCGACGACCTGCTGCGCGCCGGGGTCCTGGTCGACCTGTACCCGATCGTCCGCAAGGCCCTGGTCGTCGGCAGTCACAGCTACTCCATCAAGAAGCTCGAGCCGCTGTACATGGGCTCGGACCTGCGCGAGAGCGACGTCACGAACGCCGCGGACAGCATCACCGCCTACGTCGACGCGATCGAGGAGCTCCGGAACGGCGACGCCGGCGAGGGGCAGCGGATGCTCGACCAGGTCGCCGACTACAACGCCTACGACTGCCGCTCGACCCTGCGCCTGCGCGACTGGCTCCGCTCGCTGCGTACCGACGACCCCGACGCGGCCGACCCCGTGCTCGAGCTCGAGGTCCCGCCGATCCCCGTCGAGCGCGAGCCGAACCCGGTGTACGTCGCCCTGGCCGCGCAGCTCGAGGACGTCGACGCCCTCGACCGCACCCCTGACGAGACCGCGTTGGCGCTCGCCGCAGCCGCGATCGACTACCACCGCCGCGAGGCCAAGACCTTCTGGCAGGACCACTTCGACCGCCTGCGGAACCCGGTCGATGACTGGGCCGACACGCGCGACGTCCTGGTCGTGGAACGGGCGTCCGTCGAGCGCGACTGGGACACGCTGCCGCGTGCCCGCTCGCAGTCGCGGGAACTCCGGTTGTCGGGGACGCTCGCGCCCGGCTCGCGGCTCCGGCCTGGAGGCACGCCCCACCTGGTCTACGACGACCCGCTTCCGCCATCGGTCGCCTCACCGGGCCCCGGGTCGAAGGGCGCGTCGTCGCGCGCCGTGATCGTGGACGTCTGGGACAACGGCGATGCCGTCGAGGTCCTCGTGAAAGAGGGACTGCCCGTCGGTGGCGAACCGCACCACGAGTTCCCGGTGGCCCTCGCCCCGTCGGCACCGCCCCGCGCGAAGCCCCAGCCGGAGGCGATCGCGTGGTGGGGTCAGGCCGTGCTCGACGAGCTGCCGGCGATGCTGCCCGACCCTGCGCTCGACCTGCTGCGTCGGGTGCCCCCGCGTGGCCCGATCGTCCCGGTGCAGGGCGACGACACGGTGTCGGCCGTCGTGTCGACCTTGCTCGGCCTCGACCGGTCGTACCTGGCGATCCAGGGCCCTCCCGGCACGGGCAAGACCTACGTCGGCTCGAACGTCGTCGCCCGGCTCGTCCGCGAGTACGGCTGGCGCGTCGGGGTCGTCGGCCAGTCACACGCGACGTCGGAGAATTTCCTCACCTCGGTGGTCAAAGCCGGCGTTCCCACGGACCGGGTCGTGAAGGTGCCGAAGTCCGGCGCGACCGAGGACGAGCTCGACGCCGCGGCCTGGACCCCGGTGAAGAACGGTGCTGCGGTCGCCGCGTTCCTGTCTTCGTGCGAGTCCTCGGGCACCGGCGGTGTCGTCGGTGGCACGGCGTGGACGTTCGCGAACGAGTCCACGATCGAGCGCCGTTCCCTCGACCTGCTCGTGGTCGACGAGGCCGGGCAGTTCTCCCTCGCCCCGACCATCGCCTCGTCGGTCGCCGCGACCCGGCTCCTGCTGCTCGGGGATCCCCAGCAGCTGCCCCAGGTGTCGCAGGGCTCGCATCCGGAGCCCGTCGACGAGTCCGCGCTCGGCTGGCTCGCCGACGGACAACACGTCCTGCCGCCGGAGTTCGGGTACTTCCTGGCCCGGACCCGCCGCATGGAGCCCGCGCTGACCGAGTCCGTTTCCGCTCTGTCCTACGACGGGCAGCTCGCCTCGATGGTCTCCGGGCGGCACCTCGACGGCATCGACGCGGGTGTGCACCCCGTGCCGGTCGTCCACGCGGGCAACACGACGTCCTCTGCTGAAGAGGCCGCCCGGGTCGTCGCGCTCGTCGGCGACGTCGTCGGCCGCACCTGGACCGACGGTTCCGAAACCCGTGCGCTGACCGACGAGGACGTCATCGTGGTGGCGCCGTACAACGCGCAGGGGGCACTGATCCGGCAGGAGCTCGACCGCGCTGGCTTCACCGGCACCCAGGTCGGCACGGTCGACCTGTTCCAGGGACGAGAAGCTGTCGTGTCGATCGTGTCCCTGGCGGCGTCGAGTGCGGCGGACATCCCGCGCGGCCTCGACTTCCTGCTCATGCCGAACCGGTTGAACGTGGCGATCTCGCGGGCGAAGTGGGCGGCCTACCTCGTGCACTCACCGGCGCTGAACACGGGGCTGCCCCCGTCGATCGCGGGCCTGTCCCTGCTGTCCCGCTTCATCGAGCTCGTCGAGCCTCGCCCGCAGGCTGTCCGAGCCTGATCGCGAAGGCGGGGGACATGCTGGAGGACTGGGCGAGCCGACCCTCGCCGTGGCGCTCTCGGGCGTCGACGGCGGACCTCGTCGTGACGGTTTCGCTGTTCGTCGCGACAGCGCTGGCTGGGATCGCCGCTGTGCTCATCGGGTGGGTGTTCGCCGGACTGTCGCAGTACAGCTGTGACTGGGAGACGTCGACGCGACCGTGCACGCCGTGGGTCGCGTGGCTCCCGAGCCTGGTCGAGAGCGTCGTGCTCGTCGCCGCCTTCGTCGGGGGTGCGATCGTGGCCGCCCGAGTTCGACGGACGAGGCCGCAGGGATGGGCGGTCGCTGTCGGCACCGCGACCGTTATGGCGATCGTGGTCTCCGTGACCTGGGTGGTCGTCGCGGAGCACGCCGGGTGAGCCAGCGCTGCGTGACGGTTCTGGTTCACGAACCCCGGGGATCGTGAACCAGAACCGTCAACCTCGCGAAACCATGGACCCACCCGCCGCGCTGTGACGCCAGAACGAGGGCTGGCCGGACCAGCGGTCGTCCTGGAACGGTGGAGGCATGGGGGAGCACACAGTCACCGCGGACCGCCCGAGCCCGAAGGGAACGGCACCGCTGACACTCCGCGCCCGCAAGCCCGGGTACGCCGTGATGCAGCAGTGTCTCGCGGTCCAGGCCGACGGCCGCGCGCTGACGACCTGGCAGCGGTTCTGGGGGCACGACCCGCTCCGGCCGGAAGCCCGTTCGTGGTTCAAGGGGGCGATCGGCGAGCGGCAGGTCGCGGCGCAGCTCGAGGAACTCGGCCCGGACTTCACGGTCCTGCACGCCGTCCCGATCGGGAAGGGCAGCTCGGACATCGATCACATCGTGGTCGGTCCGACCGGCGTCTTCTCGATCAACACGAAGAACCACTCCGGTCACGCGGTCTGGGCGGGCGGACGCACACTGATGGTGAACGGCCAGCGGACGCCGCACCTGCACCGCGCGCTCGCCGAGGGGGAGCGTGCGACTACGCTGCTGTCGGCCGCAGCGGGCGGTCCGATCCTCGTGCAGCCGATCCTGGTGGTCGAGGCTGCCGAACTCCGGTTCGGCAAGAAGCCGCCGGCAGCCGTGGTCCTCGAGCCCGAGCGTGTGGGGAGCTGGATCCGCGGCCTCCCACGGGCGCACTCCGACGAAGCCGTTCGCTTCCTGTCGATGCTGGCGGAGGAACGGGGCACCTGGCACGTCGATGCCGTGGTCATCAACGACACACTCCGCCACGTCCAGCGCTTCGAGCGACTCGAACGCGAGATCGCCGACGCTCGCTCCCGCCGCAGCCTCATGCACCGGGCTCGGGTCCTCGCGGTCCTGGCCGTTCCGGCGGGTGGTCTGCTCGGGTACTGGTGGGCCGTCGCTGTCGCGGCGATGGCGGCTGGCTGACGACGAAGGCTGCGCGCCTGTGACGGAGCGATCAGTCGTCGCTGGTCGGGACGCCGCTCTGCATCTGCGCCCGCATCTGGGCGAGGACATCGGCGTGCAGGAAGTTTGCCTCGGCCGCACTCGTGGGGTCGACCACGATGCCGAACTCCTCGGGGAGCGCGGACACGAGCTCGGACATCGGCACCGGACGCCCCTCGGCGTCGGGCAGCCCAGCGGCGAGTTCGCCCGGGTCGGTGAAGACCGGCACGAACGGCTTGTCCCGGATCATGACGTGGGCGACGCTGCCGGCCTCCGGGGTACCCGCCGCCTTCCAGGGGACCCACGCCGCGCTGCGCAGGAAGCCCGCAGGCGAGGCCGCCATCCTCCGTCGGAGTTCGGCAGCAGCGGTCGGCGGGGCCTTGTCGACGCCTCGGCCGAAGGCTGATCCGTTGGTCTGATCGGTACTCACACCAGCCATGCTGTCACGGTCGGCGGACACGGCGGGGCCGAGCCGCGCCTCCAGGCCGATGCCCGGCGCACGCGGACGTGCGCCGGGCGGCGGAGGTGACGGTCTCAGTACGCGGCCGACTGCCCGCCGTCGATCGGGACGACCGTCGCGTTGACGTAGGACGCGTCGTCAGACAGCAGGAAGGCGACGACGGCGGCGATCTCGGGGGCCTCGCCGTAGCGCTTCGTCGGGTTGACCTGGATGAACTCCTCGGCGGCCTTGCGGGGGTTCTCCGCATCGAGCTGCTTCATCGAGTTCTCGACCATGGGCGTCCAGATGGCGCCGGGGGCGATGGCGTTGATGCGGATGCCGTAGCGGCCGTACTCGACGGCCGAGTTGCGGGTGAGGCCGACGACGCCGTGCTTCGCAGCCGCGTACCCGGACTGGTTGCCGATGCCGCGGATGCCGCCGACGCTCGCGGTGTTCACGACCATGCCGGAGCCCTGCTCGCGCATGACCTTGAGCACCTTCTCGAGCCCGAGGAACACGCCACGCAGGTTGATCGACACGACGCGGTCGAACTCGGCGGCGGTGAAGGACTCGGTCGGGTTCTGCTTGCCCTCGATGCCGGCGTTGTTGAAGAAGCCGTCGATGCGGCCGAAGCGCTCGGTCGTGGCGGTGACGTAGGCGTCGACCTGGGCTTCGTCGGACACGTCGGCGACGGTCGTCAGGACCTGCGCGTCGGGGGTGGCCTCGAGCACGGCGGCCTTCGTCGCCTCGAGTCCCTGCTCGGAGACGTCGACGAGGGAGAGCGCAGCGCCCTCGGCTGCCAGGCGGATGGCGGTCGCGCGGCCGAGGCCGGAGCCGCCGCCGGTGATGAGGACGACACGGTCGGCGAAGCGGGTGGTGCCGGTGGTGGTTTCGGGCATGGTGGGAGGCCTCCTGAGGTCTTCGACGGTGAAGGGCTCGGGGTCCGCGGTGGGGCAGCGAGTCCGATCGATGCATCTGCATCGAGATACCTAGACTACACCTGTCGTTTAGTGACCGCGTCAGCAGGCGTCCAGCACCCGCACCATCGCGCTGCCGGCCTCAGCTCGTCACGATCGACGTCGTCGTTGCCATGGTCGCAGCCATGATCACGACGATCGTCGCGGCCTCGATCTCCTCGAGCACGGCCTTCACCGCCGGGCTCGCCCAGGTACCCGAGGTGATCCCCTTCACCAGGTCCTTGTCGACGGCGCCGAACTGCTTGCGCAGGGTGTTCGTCGCGTCGAGCAGGCCGATGACCGCGGCGGAGAACGGCGTGGGTCCTGCCCGGCCAGCCAGCACGTCCCCGATGCCGGAACGCAGCAGTGCCTCCGGGGCTCCGTCCCGCTCCGGGTGCTTCGTGGTGGGGAAGAGGCCGAGCACCTTGCCCTGCTCGACGCTGATGATGCCCCTGGCGACGAGGCCGGCGAACACGTCGTCGCGCAGCCGCTGCTTGCCGAGTCGGCTCACCCACCACTTCGCCTTGCGCGGTGCACCGGATGCCGCGATCGACCCGACGACGCCGTCGAGCACCGGGTCGCCCGTGGCGGCGCCGTTGACGACGGTGACCAGCCCGCCCTGCAGCGAGAGGACACCGCGGAGTGCGAGGTCAGCGAGGACCGCGCCCGCGAGACCGGTGTCCAGCGTCTGCCCGTCGAGGGACTTGCGGCCGTCGGGCTCGACCTGCAGGAGCGCGAACGCCTGTGGGACCGTGAGTTGCTCAGCCATGCCCGCAGCCTGCCACGCGGGGCGGAGGTGCGCCGGGCCTCCGAGCCGACACCCAGCGGCGCCGGACCCGCCCGACGTCAGCAGGCGTCCAGCACCCGCACCATCGCGTCCCGCTCCGCCGGAGCCACCCACAGGCGGTACTTCGCCTTCACCGTGACCTGGTGCTCGACGTAGGTGCAGCGGAACGCCTTGTTCGCGGGGAGCCAGGTCGCCGCGTCGCCGGAGCCCTTCTGCGAGTTCGAGCGGCCATCGACGGCGAACAAGTTCACCGGGTCGTTCGCCAGCGCCTGCCGCTCGGCCTCGGCCAGCCGCTGCGCCCCGGTGCGCCAGGCGTTCTCGAGTGCGACGACGTGGTCGATCTGCACGAGCGTCGAGGTCGTGTTGCCGCGCACGAAGTCCACCGTCGCACCGGTGTACGGCGAGACGAGGGTGCCCGTGAGGACCTTGCAGCGGCCCTCGCGGGTGATGTCGGCGAGGTCGCGGGCGAGGACGTCGTTCCGGGTGTCGCACCCGTTGCGGTCGACGTCGAGCCAAGCGCTGCCGAAGTCACCGGTGCGGTCGTAGCCGGTGCCGGCTGCCTTGCCCTTGACGGGTAGGTCGGCGAGCTGGGTGCGCGCGCGGACCGCGTCGGCGTCGGTCCCGCGACTGACGGTCGGACTGGAGGCGGGGGTCGCCCCCGACGACGCCTGCTGCGGTCCGATCGTGGTCGTCTCCCCGGCCGTGGGACCGCCCGCAGCGGTCGTGCCCGCCGCGTCGGCGTCCGGCCCGAGGACGCCGGACGCGTCGAGCGCGTAGCCACCGACAGCGAGGGCCAGGACGACGAGGACGGAGGTCAGGGTGATGCGGCTGCGGCGTCGGCGGGACGTCATGCGGTGGGACTCCAGGTGGTGCGGGGCGGAACGTGGTGCGGGTCCCGCGGTGCGGTGGGACGGGTCTGGCGAGACAGGGACGATCATCTCGTGCGTGACCGACATACCGGGACGGCGCGCGCGGCACGGTGCGGGGTTGGTCGGTGTGTGCGGTCGGGGTTGTTCGGTGCGGGGTTGTGGCGTGGCACGGGGCGGGCAATCTCGCACGGGTTGGCGGATTTCGCACGGTGCGGATCTGGCGCGGCAGCGCAGCGGCGGGCGAACAGCGGGGGAGCCGGCGGGCGGCGGGTCAGGTCAGCAGCGAGCGGATGTCGTCGGCGGTCAGGTCGTCGGCGAACAGGGCGTCGTCGTCGATCATCGTGGCGAACAGCTCGGCCTTGCGCGCGGCGAGGGCGAGGACCTTCTCCTCGATGGTGTCCTCGGCGATGAACCGTTGGACGCTGACCGACCGGGTCTGCCCGATGCGGTGCGTGCGGTCGACGGCCTGGGACTCGGCGGCGGGGTTCCACCACGGGTCGAGCACGAATACGGTGTCCGCCTCGGTCAGGGTGAGCCCGAACCCGCCGGCCTTCAACGAGATGAGGAACGCCGGAGCGGTGCCCTGCCGGAAGCGCTCGATGACCTCCGGGCGCTTGCGGGTGGAGCCGTCGAGGTACTCGTAGCCGATGCCCCGGGCGTCGAGGGCGTCCGAGACCATCCGCAGGAACGAGGTGAACTGGCTGAACACCAGGGCGCGACGGCCCTCTGCCGCGAGCTGTTCGAGTTCGTCGAGCAGCAGGTCGAGCTTGGCGGAGGGGATCGGCGTCGCCGGTGACACAGGCGAGTCCGACCCCGCCGACACCAACGCCGGCGACAGCGCGAGCATCCGCAGCAGCGTCAGCGACCGGAACACGATCATCCGGTTCTTCGACAGGTCGTCGATCAGGTCGAGGACCTTCAGACGCTCCCGGTTCAGCGTGCGCTCGTACAGCTCCCGGTGCGCCGGGTCGAGCGTGACCCGGACGACCTGTTCTTGCTTCGGCGGCAGGTCGGCCGCGACGGCTTCCTTGGTGCGGCGGAGCATGAGCGGCCGGATCCGTCGACGCAGCCGCCCGGTGAGCTCTTGCCGGGCCTCACCGCGGAGCTCGGGCGAGGCGAGGGGCTTCACGTAGTCGTCGCCGAACCGGGTCCAGGTGGACAGCAGCCCCGGCGCGACGATGTGGAACAGTGCCCACAGGTCGGTCAGGCCGTTCTCGAGCGGCGTGCCGGTGATCGCGAACTTCACCGGTGCCTGCAGCTCCGAGGCGACGCGGTGGGTCTGGGACTGCGGGTTCTTCACGAACTGGGCCTCGTCGAGCACCAGCGCCGACCACGGCAGGTCGGTCCAAGCGCGGGCGTCGAGCCGGAGCAGCGCGTACGAGGTGACGACGATGTCCGACGCAGCGGCGGTCCGGGCGACGAGCCCCGGGTCCTTCAACGACGTCGAGGTCACCGTCGCGACCCGCAACGACGGCACGAACTTGGCCGCTTCGGCCGCCCAGTTGCCGACGACCGACGTCGGTGCGACGACCAGGAACGGGGGCGCGTCGGGCTCCGCGGCACGACGGGCGGCGACCATCGCGAGCACCTGCAGCGTCTTGCCGAGCCCCATGTCGTCGGCGAGCACCCCGCCGATGCCGTGCGTCATCAGGAACGACAGCCACGCGTACCCGGCGTGCTGGTACGGCCGCAGGTCGGCGTGCACGGTGTCCGGCACGGGGACGTCACCCGGGGGAGTCGCCCCGAGCAGCCCCGAGGCGATCGCCTGCCACCGCTCGTCGTGCGAGGTCTCGTCGGCCAGCAGGTCGAACTCGGTCCACAGCCCGGCGTGCAGCGGCGTGACGGCGATCGGCTGGTCGGGTTCCCACTCGTCCAGGTCGCGGGCCTCGTCGATGAGCTCCTTGAGCCGGTCGAACGCGGGGTCGGCCAGCGACAGGTACGAGTTGTCGACGAGCTTGAGCCGTCGCTGCCGCCCCGCGAGCGCGGTGAGCAGCGGCGTGAAGGGGATCTGCTTGCCGTTGACGCTGACGATGATGCCGAGGTCGAACCAGTCGTGCTTGTCCGACGGCATCGTCGTGACGCGGATGTGCGGCCGCCCGCTCAACCGCTCGTAGTCGAGCCGCTCACCCTGCACGACCGTGCGGACGCCGAGCGACGGCAGCTCGGGCAGGAACTCGTTCGCGAACACCGCGACGTCGGCCCCGTCGATGGTGCCGTCCTGGAACCAGTCCAGTCCGCCACCGGGTCCGGCAGGGCGGACGGGAGGCCCGGCCTGCGTCGCGTCGTCGGCCGGCGTCGTCGACGTGGTCGGCTCCGCGGCCGGGTCTGCGACGGGAGTGTCGTCGGTGTCCGTCGGATCGTCGGCGGCACGGAGCCCGGACAGGTCGGGGAGCGGGCCGTGCAGGGACACCGGGTCCTTCCGGCCGTCGACGTGCCAGCGCCAGTGCAGGTGCACGCGGTCGTCGGTGCGCGGCGCTCGGGCCGGCTCGAAGGTCGCGGTGAGCACGAGCTCGGGCGGGGTGCGCTCGGGCAGCTCCACCGAGCCGTCGGAGCTGACCAGCCCGAGGGCACCGCGCAACCGGGGCGACCAGTCGGCCAGGAACTCGTCGACCTCGGCGGTCGGCACGGTGATCCGGGTGCCCTCTACGAGCATGCGGCGCTGGTCCTCGGGCACCGGCGCCGGGGTCGGGGCGACGGCCACCGTGAACTCGGGGCTCTCGCGGAACACGTAGACGCCGTGGTCGCCGATCATCCGCGCGGCTCCGGGCACCACGGGGCGGCCGTCGAGCACAGCACTCGCACCGATCACCACGGCGTCGTCGTGCCGGGCGACGTCGAGCAGCACCTGGGCCTGCGTGCCGAGCACAGCACCGCCTTCGCGCTTGCCGGTGACGAACGCGATGTCGAGCGCCCCGGCCTGCTGCAGGAGCGGCCAGAGCAGGGGGCTCCGGAAGTCGTCGAGGTGCAGCCAGTCGCTCTCACCCGGCAGGCCCGCGAGCTGCCCTGCGCGGTGCAGGGCGGCGAGCTGCAGGAACCAGGCGTGCTGCTCGGCACCGACGCCGAGCCGGTTCTGCGAGTAGGGGAGCGTGCCCCAGGTCAGCTGCCCGCGCACCCAGTTGCCGGCGTCGCTGCGGGTCACCGGCCGGACCCCGAGCCGCACGCTGCGGGACGGCGCCGGCAGGGCGCGGCCGGCGGCGCGGGCGCGCGAGGCGAGCTTGGCGGGGACCGCGTCACGCAACTCGAACTGCAGCCCCATCCGGGTGCCCTGCGGGGTGGGCGCCCGATCGTCGTCACCGGCGAGGCGGGCGAGGTCGTGCCTCCAGTCCGAAGGCGGCGGAGCCGGCGTCTCCGGGCGTGGGCCGGCGTTCGCGGCGAGGGCGCGGGCGTTGATGGTGAGGAGCGCGGCCGCGACGTGCTTGCAGTCACCGCCGAGCGGGCAGCTGCAGGTGCTGCGGACCGGGCGGACGAAGTCGCCGCGCGCCGGGGTGGTGTCGACGCGGAGTTCGTACGGGTCGTCGGCGGTGCCGGACACGACCGCGGTGACCGTGCCGTCGTCGTCGTGCCAGGTGGCGTCGTCGACCAGGCCGGCGCGGACGACGTCGCGTGCGCGGCCGAAGGTCTGCGGCCCGACGAAGCGGATGACGTCGACGGCGTCGATCATCGGGGCAGCAGGCACGAGACCATCGTGCCAGTCGCCACCGACGATCCGGGCCGCCACCCTGTGCGACGAACATCTGACAGGACTACCGTCCAACTCGGAGCGCGACGACTGCGGTCCACGGAACCGATTGGAAACGCATGCCGGACCGACTGCGGTGGGTACGCGATTCAGCCGACCACTGGAACGGGTGGATCGACGCCGAGGTCGTGTGCGACATCACCCGGACCGACACGTACACCGTCGATTCCCCGGACCACTCGTTGACCGGCGGGCACTCGTCCTTCGAGAGCGCGGCGGCTCAGGTGCACGGCTGGGTGCGCTGGACCGGCCGTTAGGCCGCGGAACGCAACCCGGTTGTACGTCCACCCGCTGCTCCCTAGCGTGAGAGGGCAGGCCGGGGACCACCCGGAGGTGACCACACCGCTCTGCTCCAGGAGAGAGAGGTGTTCCCATGACCGACACGACCGAGTCGCAGGCGCCCGCTCCGGGTTCCGATCCTGCTGCGCGCCCCGCTTCGCCGCGTTCGCTCGTCGCCGTGGCCGGTCAGGACACCGACGAGGCCATCAGCTCGCTCGCCGGCATGTACGCCGGCAAGGCCTGGTACTCCCGGGCCCTCGACCAGGAGTACTGGTTCAAGTACGTCGGTGTCGGTGACGAACGACTGAGTGTCCGCCGTTCCCAGATGCACGGCTACCTGCGCGGTGACGTCGCCACCGAGGGCGAGGTCGTCGTCCAGTGGCTCGAACGCGGCGAAGCACGCGTCGACGTCGGCCGCGACGAGGTGCGCATGCAGCCCGGCGTCCCGACGCTGTTCCCCGTCGAGCGCCGGTTCGAGATGGAGTACCAGGACTGGGACCAGCGCCTGGTGCACCTGCGCCGTGACCTGGTGCTCGACGTCGCCGCCGAGGACCACCTGGTCGACGGCACCATGGCGTTCGACACCACGACGACGCCTGACTCCGCAGCGCTGGGCCAGTGGCGGACCGCCGTGTCCGGCGCGCTCCGTGCGCTGCGCGAGGAGGGCGACGAGTCCCTCGCCTGGCACGAGGCGCAGCGTGACGTCGCCCGGGCCCTGTTCCGCATGTACCCGCTGCAGGCCGAGCGGTTCCCCGCGGGCTACGGCACCCGCAGCGACGGACGGCTCCGGGCCGCGGTCGAGTTCATCCAGGCGCACGCCCACCAACCGCTCACCGTCGCCGACATCGCGCAGGCCGCGGGACTCAGCATCCGCGGGATCCAGGAGTCGTTCCAGCGGGCGTTCGAGCGCTCGCCGATGACGTACCTGCGCGAAGTGCGGCTCGGACGGGTGCACGAGGAACTGCGGATCCTCGACCCGCAGGCGACCTCGGTGGCGGACGTCGCGCGGCGGTGGGGCTTCGCGCACATGGGGCGGTTCGCCTCGGTGTACGCGAACCGGTTCGGGGAGTACCCGCGGGAGACGTTGCGGCGCTGAGGGGCGTGGGCGTCGGCTGTGCTCGGCGCTTTGTGGCCTGTGCTCAGCGCTTCGCCGGCTCGGCGAGCTTGCTGTGCTTCCGCGAGTACCCGAAGTAGACGCCGAGCCCGATCGCGAACCAGATCGCGAACCGCACCCACGTCTCCCACTGCAGGAACGTGACGAGCCACAGCGACGCGATGACGCCGATGATCGGGATGACGGGCATGAACGGCAACCGGAACTGGCGGTCCAGGTCGGGCTGCCGGTAGCGCAGCACCACCACGGCCGAGCACACCACCACGAACGCGAGCAGGATGCCGATGTTCGTGAGCTCCGCGACGACACCGATCGGCAGCACCCCGGCCAGGATCGCCGACGCGATGCCGAGGATCCAGGTCACCCGGGTCGGCACGTGCCGCTTCGGGTCGGTCTTCGCGAACCACTTCGGCATCAGGCCGTCGCGGCTCATCGAGAACCAGACGCGCGAGGCACCGAGCATGAACGTCACGAGCACCGTGACGATGCCGACGATGGCACCGATCGCGATGACGTTGGCGACACCACCGAGTCCGACCGACGCGAACGCCGACGAGAAGCCCGAGGCGGGGTCGATGTCGGTGTACTTCTGCATCCCGGTGAGCACGAGGGTCGCCAGGACGTACAACACCATCGAGATGCCGAGGGACAGCAGGATCGCCTTCGGCATGTGCTTGCGGGCGTCGGTGGACTCCTCGGCCGCGGTGGACATGGCGTCGTAGCCGAACACGGCGAAGAACACGGTGGCGGCACCGGTCATCACGCCGCCGAAGCCGAACGGGAAGTACGGGGAGTAGTTGGCGCTGTTGATGTGGAACACGCCGAGCACGACGATGAGCACGACGAGCGCCACCTTGATGCCGACGGCGACGAACTCGAACCGGGCGGCGCTCCGGATGCCGCGCGTGAGCACGAACGCGGTGAGCAGGCACAGCGCGATCGCGAAGACGTCGATCACGTGGCCGTCACCGGTGCCCGGGGCGCCGAGCATCCACGCGGGCAGGTCGATGCCGAACTGGCCGACCAGGAACCCCACGTAGCCGGAGATGCCGATCGCGACCACCGCCACGATCGCCGTGTACTCGAGCAGCAGGTCCCAGCCGATGAACCACCCGACGATCTCGCCGAGCACCGCGTAGCCGTACGTGTACGCGCTGCCCGCCTTCGGGATGAGCCCCGCGAACTCGGCGTACGACAACGCGGCGGCTGCGCTCGCGACCCCGGCGACCAGGAAGCTGATCAGCACCGCGGGTCCGGCGACGCCGTTCGCGACGGTGCCGGCGAGGGTGAAGATGCCGGCGCCGATGATGCCGCCGATGCCGATCGCGGTGAGCTGCCACAGGCCGAGGTGCCGTTTCAGGCCGCCCTCGCCCCCGGCCTCGTCATCGATCGTGTCGATGGGCTTCCGTCGGAACAGGGTGCGTGTCGTCGTCGTCACCCGCCCATGGTGCACCCGGAGGCGATTCCGCGCACGCACGCGGCTGCACCGCAGGCACCGGGCGTACACCTGGAGCATGCGCCATCCGAAGAGGGCCGAGCCCGGCCCCGGCCAGGAGTCCGTCTGGGACTACCCCCGCCCTCCCGCCGTCGAGCGGGTCACCGCACGCGTCGTCGTCCGTCTCGGCGGTACGGTCGTCGCCGACACGACCGATGCCGTCCGCGTGCTCGAGACCTCGCACCCGCCGGTCTACTACCTGCCGATGGCCGACCTGGCCGAGGGGGCGCTGGTCAAGGCGCCGGGTTCGAGCATGTGCGAGTTCAAGGGCCTGGCGCGCTACTTCGACGTCGTGGGCGGTGACGGGACGGTCGCGAGCCGTGCCGCCTGGAACTACCCGACACCGGTCCCGGGCTACGAGTCGCTGCGGGAACGCGTCGCGATCTACCCGTCGGCGATGGACTCGTGCGAGGTCGGCGGCGAACGGGTCCAGGCGCAGGACGGCGACTTCTACGGCGGCTGGATCACGGCGGACATCGTCGGGCCGTTCAAGGGCGCGCCCGGCACGCTCGGCTGGTGACCCGGCGTCGTCAGGCGGGGCGGCCCTGACCCGGCGTCGTCAGGCGGGGCGGCCCTGACCCGGGCCGACCCGTTTCGCAAGCGACGGGGCGGACCCGACCCGGGCCTCCCGGCCGGACCGCGTCAGCGGTTGGCGTACGGCGACCAGAACGGCGGCGGGAACGCGCCCCCGGTCACGATCACGAGCACCTGCCAGACGAGCATGACGAGCCCGGCGGTGCCGATCACGATGCCGATCCACGACCACACCTGCACGGCCCGGCGACGACCGGCGATCCGGATCGCCCGCCAGCCACTGAGCACGCACACCAGCCCGAACACCGCACCGAGCAACACGTGCTGCACGGTCGACTGTGCGGGCACGATGATGCCGAGGTAGAACGCGACCGGTCCGAGCACCACCGCGAAGGTCGCCGGAGCTGCCGGCGGTTCGTGGTCTCGAGCGACTGCTCCCATGGACCGCATGTTAGCGAGTGAACCTCGCTTCGAACACGTCCGAGTCGCGCAGCGCGGGCACCCGGTCGCGGGAACGGGCACCATGGAGGCATGCGTTCCTTCTTCCGCGTCCTGCTCGGCCTGGCCCTCGTCGTCGCGGGCACGAGTCACCTCACCTTCGCGCGCAAGGAGTTCACGGCGCAGGTCCCCGAGTTCGTCCCGCTGGACGACGACACGACGGTGCTCGCATCGGGGGTCGCGGAGATCACGCTCGGCTCGGCACTCGTGCTCGCTTCGAAGCCGGCTCGCCGATTCGTCGGCTCGGTCGCGGCGCTGTTCTTCACGGTGATCTTCCCCGGCAACCTGTCGCAGTGGGTCAACCGGCGCGACGCCTTCGGTCTGGACAGCGACGAGAAGCGCTTCGTCCGCCTGTTCGGTCAGCCCGTCCTCATCGCGCTCGCCCTCTGGTCGACGCGCGGCCGGCGCTCCTGATGGGCGCGCCCGCGCGGCAGTCCGGCCCGGCCCCCGGGACGGGTCCTGGGGCGGGTCCTGCGTCGGGTCCCGATCCGCTCGGGTCCGGTCCGGCGCGCTTCGGTCGGGAGGCTCGGCACCCCCTGGCAGGACGCGCTCGCGTCGCGGACGTGGTCGCCTCCACCGCGCTGCTCGTCGTGCTCACGGTCGGTGCGTTGGCAGCGGGGTGGGGGATCAGGCTCATGTCGCTGGCGTTCGTGTCGTGCGCGGCGCCGGGGAACACCTGCAACGAGACGCTGGGGGACTCGGTCGTCGTCGTCGGACCGATCATCGTGGCGGCGGTGCTGGTCGCGACCATCGCCGTCTGCGTCCTGCGGCTCGTGCGGCGTCGGCTGACCTGGCCGGTGGTGCTCGTCGGCATGGCGGCCATCGTCGCGGTGTTCTTCGCCTCGCTGCTGCTCGTCGACAGCTCGGTCACGCACGGCATCTGAGGGACTCTTCCCTCACAGGCTGAGTTCGTGGAGCGGCTCTCCACAGAACCCGGACCGCGCCTCGGGTGGGGGCTTCTGGTTCGCCACGCTGGAGTCATGCCTGACACCGAGATGCTCGATCGCCTGATCCGTGAACCCGTCCGCACCGACGACGACGTCGTCCGACTCGTCGAAGCCGTCGTCGAACGACCGCTGCGCCGGCAGTGCTGGGTGCTGTTCCTCGACGACCGCGGGATGTCGATCCCGTTCCTGTTGCCGATCGCCGACCTGCCGTACTCCCCGGACGAACACGTCGACGACTTCGCGGCCTTGACCGCCGACATCGTGGCGCAGCTCGGGGCCGTCGACGTCGTGCTCGTGTGGGAACGCCCCGACGCCGACCGGCTCTACCCGGTGGACTGGGAGTGGGTCGACGCCTGCGCCTGTGCCCTCGACGAGCAGTCGGTCCGGCTCCGCGCCCAGGTCGTCGTGCACTCCGGGGGAGCCGCGATCGTCGAGTTCGACGAGGAGACGCAGGCGGTGGCCTCGTGAGCGATCAGCCCTGGGGAGCGGCGTCCGGCACGTCCTGGCCGGTGAGCTCCTCGACGATCGCCTTCGCCTGCGGCCACGACTTCGCGTAGTGGTCCGGGTCGGAGTTGATCTGCACCGCGTGCGCCATCTGCGTCGGGCTCATCGTCTTCCAGCCGGGGACCTTCACGAGCTTCGTGTAGAACATCGTCGCGGCCGTGTACGGGTCCATCCGCTGCTCGTACGTGCCCCACGCGCCGTTGTCGCGCTGCTGGAACAGGCCGCGGCTGTCCGGGCCCGCGGCGTCGCCGTGGTCCAGGTTCACCAGGCTCGACTCGCCGATCGCGGTCATCACCCCGACGGCCTGCGTGTGGGGGCCGATGCCGAGCGCCTGGGCGGCTTCGATCACGTGTGCGGCGTTCACCAGGCGGTCCTGGCAGAAGCCACCGACGGGGCCGGCCGGCACGACCATCCCGCCGATCGTCTTCGAGGCGACGGCCGGGCACGCGGGCGTCGGGGTGGCGGCGCTGGACTTCGCGATGCCGGCGAGCGAGTTGACCGCGATCACCACGAGGACGACCACGCCGATGCCGACCGCCACGATCCCCGCGCCGAACACCGAGGCGAGGGTGATGCCGACACGGCGCATGACGGGACCTCTCGAGGGGCTGGGCGGGTGCTGGGCGGGCGGAGCAGGAAGAGCAGCACGAGCGTACGGGCGCCTCCTGGGAAGCCTGCGGCGGCCCGCCGTGGTCGCCCGTTCGCGGTTCGCGGTTCGCGGTTCATGGTTCGCCGCCGGTTGCTCGCCGCGGGGCGGGCGCGTCCCTGACAACGAGTGACGGTTCTGGTGCACGAAGCGGGGGCTTCGCGAACCAGAACCGTCACGGGTCGTTCGTGCACCGCAGTCAGCGCTCGCGTCGACCGTCCTGTCGACCCCGACGCAGGCGCCAGCCGCCGGCGGACAGCGACAGCGCGGCGATCACCGCGATGACGACGGTCCAGATGACACTGGTCGCGTCCATCAGACGTCGCGGTGGTCGTGCGGCGGGCGCTGCACCTTCGTCGGCTCCGTCACGAGTCCGGTCGGGGCCTTCTCGGCCTGCTTCCGTCCGTGGGTGAACCAGGTCAGGATCCAGAGCAGCACGCCCAGGGCCAGCAGCGCGCCGGCGATCTGGTACTGCTGCGGGTCACGACCGGACGAGAACGGCAGGACGAGCCAGAGGCACGTGATGATGCCGATGACCGGGATGATGACGCCCGCGCGGAAGTGCTTGTGGTCGACCTTGTCGCGGCGCAGCACGAGCACGGTCACGTTCACGACGGCGAACACCGTCAGCAGCAACAGCGAGGTGGTGCCACCGAGGACGACGACGATGGGGGAGTCGGGGTCGAGCGAGACCCACCCGATGAGCAGCAGCGAGATGAGCGTGGTGAAGACGATCGCGGTCGACGGGGTGCGACGGGCGGGGGAGATGCGGGACAGGAAGCCCGGCAGCACGCCCTGCTTGCTCATCCCGTAGAGCAGACGCGACGCCATCATCATGTTGATCAGGGCGGTGTTGGCGACGGCGAACATCGAGATGAAGGGCAGCAGGTCGGCGATCGGGAAGTCCGGCGCGGCGGTCTGCACGACGGTGACGAGGGGGGTCTCGTTGCCGGCCAGTTCACCGATCGGTACGACGGCCACGGCGCAGATCGACACGAGGACGTAGATCACGGCGGTGATGCCGAGACCGGTGAGCATGATCTTCGGGAAGATGCGCGAGGGGTCCTTGGTCTCCTCGGCCATGTTGACCGAGTCCTCGAACCCGACCATCGCGAAGAACGCCAGCGACGTCGCGGTGCTGATCGACAGCAGCAGGGACTTGTCCTCCGGTGTCTCGAACATCACGACCCGCGAGAAGTCCGCGTTGCCGCCCGCGATCGCCCAGAACCCGATCAGGATCACCATGACGAGACCGGACAGCTCGACGAGCGTCAGCACGACGTTCGTCTTGACGCTCTCGCTCACCCCGCGGAAGTTGATGAACATCACCGCGAGCATGAAGCCCATCGCGATGAGCATCACCACGCCGTTCGGCAGCTCGATGCCGAACCCGGCGCCGAGGTTCGCCGCGAACGCCCGCGATGCCGTCGACGCCGACGTGATCCCGGAACACATCACGATGAACGTCACGATGAAGGTGACGAAGTGGATGCCGAACGCCTTGTGCACGTAGAGCGCGGCACCGGCGGTCTGGGGGTACTTCGTCACGAGTTCGAGGTACGAGAACGCCGTCAGCAGCGCGACCGCGAACGCGATGAGGAAGGGGAGCCACGCTGCCCCGCCGACCTCGGCCGCGACCTGGCCGGTGAGCGCGTAGACACCCGTACCGAGGATGTCGCCGACGATGAAGAGCAGCAGGAGCTTGGGACCGATGACCCGGCGGAGCTCGTGCTGCTCCTGCTGTGGGCGGTCCGTCTTGGTGGTGGCCATGCGTCACCCTTGCGCGCGGAATGCCTTCCTGTCCAGTCCCACAGGAAGGTTTCTCGCGATCGCAACACGGTCGCTCGGCGACGGATACGCTCCGGCCATGGACCAGCAGTCGAACACCACCGAGGAGCCCATCGAGTTCGCGGACTTCAACGCAAAGCTCCTGGTGCTCGACGTCCTCTGCTACGACCTCGACGTCCTGGACCCCTACGACCCGGACGCCGAGGACGAGACCGACGAGGACCTCGACGTCGACGGGCAGGACGACCGGGCGCGCGAGTACTACGACGACCTCGACCTGCTGCCGTCGCACCTGTCGCTCGTCACCGAGATCACCGTGGACTCGGACCTCGAGGTCCTGCAGGACGTCCACCCCGGCTGGGACGGCTCGGACGACCGCTTCGACCCGCAGAACTGGGACGACCTGCTCGACCTGCCGGAGCTCCGCACCGTGTACGCCGCCGCACCACTGCCCGCCCACGTCGCCGAGCGGCTCGCGACCAAGGGCATCGAGGTCCGCTCCGCCTGAGCGGGACGCGACCGGGACGCGACCTGGACGCACCGGGGCGGACGGACGGCTAGCGGTCCAGCGCCCGTAGCTGTTCGGTGAACTGCTTCGCGCCGCCCTGCGCCGGGTGCCGCACTGCGGTCGCCTCGATGCCGGCCAGGGCGAGTGCTCCCTGCGCCTTCCGACCGACGGCGACCACCCGGACCCGGTCCACGCCGCCGAGGGCCTCCAGCAGCGCGAGGGCGACGGGCGCTCCCGAGCGGACCTCGGCGGGCCGCGGCGTCCGGTTCGTCAGCCGGTCCGGTGCCACGAAGGGGTGGTGCGGGAAGATCGCCCATTCCACCGGGAGCGCACCGCGCCAGCCCTCCAGCGCGGCGTGCACGACGCGCGACGAGGCCTCCCACGGTGCCGTCGGCTCCGGCGGGACGCCGTACTCGGGTCCGAGCTCGCGCATGCTTGTGAACGGCACACCCGTGTTCGTCATGCCGCGCCACCCCGGTGCCTCGGCCACGAGCAACGTGTCGGCCCCCGGCCCGGACTGCTCCAGGTACCGCGTCAGGTTCGCCCGCCGCAGTCGTCCCTCGGGCGTTCCGACGTCGTAGAGCGCCTCGGCGTCCGACTCGACGGGCACGGCGTCGAGCGCGGCCCAGAACGCGGCGAACCGGCCACCCGTCCCGCTCACGAGCGCCCGAGCACCCGGCGGTAGACGTCCTCGAGCCCCGCGGCCGACCGCTCCCAGCTCAGGCGCTCCGCGTGCTCCCGCCCCGCAGCGGCGAGCCCGGCAGCGTACGGCGCATCCGTCAGGATCCGCTCGATCTCGTCCGCCCACTCCTGCGGGTCACGGGACTCGAGCACGACGCCCGTTTCCCCGTCGACCACGGCCTCACGCAGGCCCCCGGCAGCGGCGGCCACGACCGGCACCCCGGAAGCGGAGCCCTCGAGCGCGACGAGCCCGTACGTCTCGGAGTGGGACGGCACGAGCACGGCTGCCGCGCCGCGGAACAGGAACGCCAGGTCGGCACGCGACTGCGGCCCGATGAAGGTGACGTGGTCGGCGATGCCCCGCTCGTCGGCGAGCCGACGCAGTTCGTCCACGTAGTCGCCCGCCTCACTCGAGACGTCGCCCGCGATGACCAGGGTGGGGCGGGCCTCCAGGCTGATGTCCGCGATCGCCTCGATCGCCAGGTCCAGGCCCTTGAGCGGCTGCACGCGGGCCGCCGCGACGACGTAGGGGGTGGCGGCGCGGCGCGCACCGACCGCCGCGGGCCGGAAGACGGACCCGTCGACCCCCGGCGGCACGATCCAGATGCGGGCGTCGTCGCCGCCGAGCCGGGTGCGCACGGTCGACGCTTCGGCCTCGGAGACCACGACGACGGCGTCCGACTCGCGCGCGAGCAGTTCCTCGCCGGCGATGCGGCCAGCCGACTCGGGACGTTCGCCCTCGGACAGCGGCGTGGCCGGGTCGGCGGCGATGGAGTGGAACGACTGCACGTGGGGGATGCCGCGCTCACGGGCGACTGGCAGCGCGGCCGCGCCGGAGAACCAGTGGTGCGAGTGCAGGACGTCGAACGGCCCGAGCTGCTCCAGCTCGTGGCGGAACGGTTCGATGAACGCGTCGTGCTCGCCCTTCGGCACCGGCTCGGCCGGCCCCGCGGACAGGAACCGCAGGCACACGCCCGGCACGAGCGACACCGAGTCCGGCTGCGTCGGGGCGGACCGGCGCGTGATGATGTCCACGTGGTGGCCCAGGTCGGCCAGTGCCTCGGCCTGGTGCCGGACGACGACGTTCATGCCGCCGACCTCGCCCGAACCGGGTTCGTCTCCGGGGGAGGTGTGCAGCGACACCAGCCCGATGTGCAGGGGTTCGGTCGTCGCGCTCACCGCTCAACCCTAGCCGCGCGGCCTCCGCTGCGACGGGCGTCCGGGCGCCACCACGACGGTCCGTCCTGGCGGGTCTGGAACACGTGCGCGCCCCGGCGTAGCATTGGTGCATGCCCAAGCGAATGGTTCGGACCGTCTCCGGCTCGGAGCGCGTCAAGCGGACGCGCGCCGTCGCTGCGGTGATCCACTCCGGGCGACTCGAAGGCTTCAAGGACAACCCCGAGTGGATCCGGTACATGGACCGCTTCGCGAAGGGCGAGATCAGTCGCGAGGAGCTCCGGGCTTTCGCGCACCGTCGGTGAGTCCTCGACCCGACGGCGGGTACTACGACGACCAGTACGTCCTCCGCAACAAGTTCGGGGCCACGAGCCGTGATCAACTCGCGGAACTCGAGGTCCCCGAGGTGCAGGACCGAGAGTTGGACCTTCTGCTCGGTGAGGTTCCCGGACTCGCGGGGCTCCTGCCATCGGAACGGGTGCGCCGTATCCACGCCCATCTCTTCCAGGACGTCTACGTCTGGGCAGGTGAGTACCGGCTCGACGGCATCGCGAAGAACCCTGACGAACCGTTTCTGGTGCCTGAACTGATCCCCGCACGGATGGCCCGACTGGACGATGAGCTCGCTTCGCCCCGGATGCCGGAGCGTCCTCTGGACTTCTTGACCGAACAGTTCGCGACGCTCAACTACATCCATCCCTTCATGGAGGGCAACGGGCGAACCCAGCGGGAGTTCTGGCGCGAGTACGCGGCCGAGCGCGGTGTCGTGCTCGACTGGCGGAGGGTCACGACGAATGAGAACCATCACGCCGCCCGCCGGTCGATGCTCGGTGACTTGCAACCCCTTCGCGAACTCCTCACGAAGGTGATCTGCACGGCGGCAGCAACGGGCGAGATCTGATCCTTCTCGCGCCGTCAGCGCTGCGACGGGCGTGCGGGCGCCACCACGACGGGCCGGCGGCCCGCCTCGTCCGGCGTGTCGGTGGGGAGGGCCGGATCACCTCCCAGGATCTGCACGCGGTCGTCGCCGTGTCGCTCCCAGAACGCCGCCGTCCACGCGCACAGCGCCCCGTCGAGCAGGTCCTCGCGGTGCTTGTGCGTCGGACCGTGCAGCACCGACGGGTCGGCGAGCCGCTGCGTCAGCGGGTGTGAGTCCAGCAGCAGCGGCGGATCGAGCGGCGTCTCGCGCAGCCGCCGGACCAGCTCGTCGAACGCCTCGGCGCGACGGGCACGCGCCTCGGCGGCGGGGATCCGGAGGTCGAGTCGCTTGTACCGGGGTCGTTCGACGTCGTAGCCGAGTTCCTCCACCCCCACCAGCGTCGTGTACGGGTAGCACTCGAACATCGCCGGACCGGTCCGTGCCCGCATGGCGTCCGTGTCGGAGACGTACCCGACGCCCAGTGCGGTCAGCCGGTCGAGCAGTGCTGAGCCGGCGCTCGCCGCCGACGCCTGGTTGGTCGGGTTTGCCGCGACCTTCCACCGGCCGTAGCGCTGCCCGACCTGCCGCTCGGACTCGCGGATGCCCGTCGGGTTCGTCACGACGAGTGAGGCGTCCACGGCGATCAGGGACCGTGGCCCGAGGTGCTCGGCGATCCAGTCCGTGACGGCGTCGACCCCGCGGGCCCACCCGGCGTCGGTGATCGTGCCGTCGCGGTCCATCGCCACCAGCCCGGTCTCGTTCGCGGCCTTCCGCTCGGAGCCGAGTCCCCACGCCAGGTCGATGCCGAGGTACGCGTTCACCCGCCCATCCTGCCCGGCGGGCGGTTCATCCTCACAGCGCGGCTGCCCCGGAGTGGGGGTGCAGCGGTCGACGGAGCACGGGGCACCCTGGATCGTCGTACCGAACACGAGGGGATGTCGCAGGATGCGCTGGTCAGCACTACCGACGAAGGCGAAGGCTTCGGTCGTCGTCGCGATCGCAGCAGTGATCTGGGTCGGGGGCGTGGGCACCGCTGGTGCTGTGGTGGGCGCCGCCGTGACGAGTGCGAGCCAGGACTCTGCTTCTCCGCGAGCCGTCGCCGACGTCGCCACGACCCCCACACCCAGCGCGACGCCGACCCCGACCCCGACCCCGACGCCGACCCCGGTCGTCGAGGTGTCGGAGGTCTCGAAGGACTTCCCGATCCACTTCCGGAAGACCACCATCGACGATCCGACCCTGGCGAAGGGCCAGACGCGGCTGCAGACGGCGGGTGTCGACGGCGTGCTCACCCGCACGTACCGAGTGACCACCACCGACGGCGTCGAGACGGACCGAGTCCAGGTGTCCAGGACCGTGTCGACGGCACCGGTGCCCGAGGTGACCGCGGTCGGGTCGTACGTCGAGCCTGCTCCGGCCCCCGCGGCTCCCGCGCCTGCGCCAGCTGCTCCTGCTCCCGCGCCCGTCGAGCAGGCGCCCGCGCCGTCGCAGGACTTCATCACGCCCGGGGCGTTCTGCGCCGATGCGCAGGCCGGAGTGGTCGCCCAGGCCGCGAACGGCAACTCGTACACCTGCGGCGGCAAGGGCCCTGACGCGAACGGCCACCTGCACTGGAACGTGATGTGAAGTCTGGCCGCAAGACACCGGTGTCCGCGCGCTGAACACCGGCGTGCGCGTGTTCGACCAGGGAACACCGGTGTCTTGCGGGAACAAGAGCGGTCCCGGCTGCGGGCGGGCGGCCGGCACGCGTGTACGGTCCGCTGCATGGCGAGCGAAGCGACGACGGTGCGGGTGCCCGGGCCCGACGGTGACCGCGAGGTCCGGATCAGCAGCCCCTCGCGGGTGCTCTGGCCCGAGGCGGGCATCACGAAGCTCGACCTGGCGGAGTACCTCGTCACGGTGGGCGACGCCTTCGTCCGGGCGAACGGCGACCGGCCGATCTCGCTGCAGCGGTTCCCCGGCGGCGTCGACGGCGAGCAGTTCTTCTCGAAGAACCCGCCGAAGGGTGCCCCCGACTACGTCCGCTCGGTGACGGTGACCTACCCGAGTGCCCGGTCGCACCCGCAGCTCGTGATCGACGAGCCGGCCGTGGCGGTCTGGGCCGCACAGATGAACACGGTGGTGTTCCACCCGTGGGCTTCTCGTGCCGAGGACAGCGACCACCCGGACCAGCTCCGCATCGACCTCGACCCGCAGCCCGGCACCGACTTCGGCGACACGGTGCCGGTGGCCGAGGAGCTCCGGAAGGTCCTCGACGAGGTCGGTCTGACCACCTGGATCAAGACGAGCGGCAACCGTGGCCTGCACGTGTTCGCGCCGATCCGCCCCGAGCACGAGTTCCTCGAGGTCCGGCACGCGGTGATCGCTGCGGCGCGCGAACTCGAACGACGGATGCCCGACCGGGTCACGACGGCGTGGTGGAAGGAGGAGCGGGGGCAGCGGATCTTCGTCGACTTCAACCAGGCGAACCGCGACCGCACGATGGCCGGTGCTTACAGCCCCCGGGCCCTGGCGCACGCCTCGGTGTCGACGCCGATCGGGTGGGACGAACTGCGCGCCGCGGACCCGACAACGTTCACGATCCGCACGGTACCGGAGCGGCTGCGGACCACGGGCGACCCGTGGGAGTCGATGGGGGAGCAGCCGGGCAGCATCGCGCCGCTGCTCGAGTGGTGGGAGCGGGACCTGGCGAACGGCGAGGGTGAGCTGCCGTTCCCGCCGGACTTCCCGAAGATGCCGGGGGAGCCGCCGCGCGTGCAGCCCTCACGAGCGAAGAAGCCGAACTGAGCCCGAGCGGCCCAACGGCCGAGCAACCGGACCCAGCCGAGCCGAACCGAACCGAGCCTCAGGCTGCGGAGGAGACGTCCCGCTGACGGTCCGGGTCCTCGACGCGCGTGGTGTGCGTCGGCAGCCCGATGCTGGCGGTGTGCAGGCGGGTCAGCCGCGACCAGGTGCCGCGGTGCACGTCGGTGATGCCGTCGACGATCACGAGCCGAGTCCGACCGTGACGAGAGCGAGCGCCGTGGCGGTCACGCCGGCGATGGCGCTGATGACCGCGCTGAGCTGCAGGACGCGCTGGCGCCGTGCCTCTCGGACTTCTGTGAAGGGGCTCCGCCGAGGGTGGCGGACAAGCGTGCTGGTGCTCATGTCGACCGCTTTCGATCCGGGCGTCCGAACTGGACGCCTCGTGCTGCTGAGATCATCCTGGCACGGCTTCGCTAGTTCGGCTAACTACTTTTCCTCGAACGTGACAGAACAGCGACAAATGGACACCGCAGTGCGTTCCGCGTCAGGACAGCACGTCGTTCAGGTCGTACGCACTCGGCACCTCGAGCTGCTCGAACCCGCACGACGTCGCCTCGCGGTCGGGCCGCCACCGCTCGAACTGCACGGTGTGCCGGAACCGGTCGCCCTCCATCTGGTCGTACCGGACCTCGAGCACCAGCTCCGGCGCCAGCCGGACGAACGACGTGTCGCGACCCGACGAGAACCGCGACCGTTCCCCGTCACCGGTGACGGGCCTCCCGTCCGCATCGCGGAGCACGACGGGCTCGAGCTCGTCGATCAACGCGGCCCGGCGCTTGTCGGAGAAGGCGGAGACGCCGCCGACCTGGCGGAGCTCGCCGTCAGCGTCGTACAGCCCGACGAGCAGCGACCCGACGCCGGAGCCGCTCTTGTGCACGCGGTAGCCGATGGCGACGACGTCGGCGGTGCGGTGGTGCTTGATCTTGAGCATCGAGCGCTTGTTCGGTTCGTACGGCCGCGCTCGCGGCTTCGCGACGACGCCGTCGAGCCCGGCGCCCTCGAACGTGGTGAGCCACTCGCGCGCCTGCTCGACGTCGAGCGTGGTGCGGGTGACGAAGAGCGGGTCGGTCATCGCGTCGCCGAGCTGCTCCAGGCGCTCGCGGCGCTCGTCGAAGGGGCGGTCCACCAGCTCCTCGCCGTCCACCGCCAGCAGGTCGAAGGCCACGAACTGCGCCGGCGTCTCGACGCTGAGCTTGGCGATCCGTGAGGCCGCCGGGTGGATGCGCTGTGACAGGGCCTCCCAGTCGAGGCGCTCGGCACCGGGCTCACCGGAACGCAGGATCACCTCGCCGTCCAGGACGACCGGGTGGTCGCGGCCGCCGAACTGCGCGCGGAACGCCTCGACGAGCTCGGGGAAGTACCGGGTGAGCGGCTTGGCGCCGCGGCTCCCGATCTCGACGTCGTCACCGTCGATGGTCACGATGCCGCGGAAGCCGTCCCACTTCGGCTCGTACCGCAGCCCGCCCTTCGTGCTGTCCGGGTCGGGGACGGTGGCGACGGCCTTGGCGAGCATCGGTGCGATCTCCATGGGTCCTGTCTACTCGCGCGCGGTGGCGGGGCTGCGCACTTCGTGAGCAGGAATGGTCGGGTCCGGCTCGACGACCCGACATCTTCTGCTCACGATGCGCGGCCGGGAGGCCCGGATCACCCCGGGCAGGTCGGCCAGCGTCGGTAGGGTGGCCGGCGTGACGACCGTGCCCCCACCGGCAGCGCCGGCCCCGGAACCGATCAGCCCCGTGCAGGCCGCCGCGCTCCGCGACGGCGTCCTGCCACCCGTCGAGCAGGTCCGGCCGGGCATCTGGACCCTCGCGGTGCCGTTCCGGTTCGGGGTGCCCGACGCGACCCTCGTGTACGTCGTCGAGGGGTCGGACGGCTCGCTCGCGGTGATCGACCCCGGGTGGTCGGCCGACGGCGGCCTCGCCGAGCTACGGCACGGGCTCGCCGCGATCGGACGGGCCCTGGACGACGTGTCGCTCGTGGCCGTGACGCACCTGCACGCGGACCACCTGGGTGCCGCGGCGGCCATCCGCCGGGCGACGGGTGCCCGCGTGGCGATGCACGGCCTCGAGGTCCGTGCGCTCGAACGGGAACGCGCCGACGCCGAGCGGAACGACGCGGACATCGCGACGTGGGGGCTGCCGGAGCACCTGCGGGCCGGGGTCGTCGAGGCCTGGGGCAGCGGACGCCGGATCGGGATGGGCCGGATCGAGTCGCCGTACGCCGACGTGCTGCTCGAGGACGGCGACCTGCTGCCGATCTCCGGTCGGACGATCCGCACGCTGTGGACCCCGGGGCACACGAGCGGGCACGTGTGCTTCCTCGACGAGGCCGACGGCCTGCTGTTCTCCGGCGACCACGTGCTGCCGCGGATCAACTCCGGCATCGGACTCGGCGGCCGGACCAGGACGAACCCGCTCGGCGACTACCTGGCGTCGCTCGCGCGGCTCGACCCGTACGCCGACCTCGAGGTCTGCCCGGGGCACGAGTACCGGTTCCGGGACGTCGTCACCCGCGCGCAGACCCTGGCTCGGCACCGGGAGGAACGCTCACGCCACGTCGCCGCGGCCCTCGACGTACTGGACCGTCCGACGCTGTTCGAGGTCGCCGCCCGGGTGCCCTTCAGTGGCGGGATCGAGTCGATGACCGGGTTCCTGCTCGCGAGCGCCCTGACGCAGACGGCCTTCCACGCGGAGCTGCTCGGGCGGGCCGACGAGGTGCGGCCCGCCTGACGAACGCCGCGGCCGCAGGGGTCAGCCGAGCGTCGTCGCCAGGCGCTCGATCGTCGTCTTCGCGTCGGCGAACTCCGCGGCGGCGTGGTCGGCCAGCGGTGCGAGGTCCGGCAGTCGGTCGGCCAGGGTCGCGCTGACGGTGATCGGGTACAGCTTCATGCCGAGCGCGGTGCCGAGCACGATGTGCAGGACGGGGGAGCCGTGGTCCCAACCCTCGGTCGGGGTGCCGGCGTCGTAGGTCGCGCCGCGGCTCACCACGGTCACGACGGGGCGTCCGGCCAGGGGCTGCACGCCGCCGGTCAGGATGCCGGGCACGTGGATGCGGTCGATCCAGGCCTTCAGGGTCGACGGCACCGTGTAGTTGTACAGCGGCGCACCCACCACGACGACGTCGGCGGCCAGGAGCTCGTCGATGACCTCCTGGCGCAGGGCCTCGGCCTCGGGTGCGACGGTCTCCTCGGCGGTGCGGTCGGCGGCCGCCCAGTGCAGCGCCGAGCTCTCCAGGTGGGGGAGCTGGTCGACGTGCAGGTCCCTTCGGACGACCGTGTACTCCGGGCCGCGGGCGCGCCAAGCGTCCGCGAAGGCCGCGGTCAGTGCGCGCGAGCGGGAGTGGGACAGGTCGGCCGAGGAGTCGATGTGCAGCAGCGTGGGCATGTCGCCAACGCTACCGGCGCGGACCCGGCGGGGCGCGGATGCGAAACGGCCCCGCCTGCTCCGGTGGAGGAGCAGGCGGGGCCGTCACGGGCCTCCCGTCCACCGCGCGGGCACGCGACGGACGGGAGACGTCTCAGGGTGTCAGCGCTGGGCGCGACGACGACGCGCGAAGCGGGCGCCGATGAGGCCGGCACCGGCGACGAGCAGGCCCAGGGCCCACGGCAGTGCGTCGGTGGTGTCCGACCCGGTGTAGGCGAGCTGGCCACCGGTGTTGACCGGGGCGACCGGGGCCGCTGCCGGCGCGACCGGGGTCGGGTCGGCGATACCGGCGACCGCGGTCGGCTGGACGTCCACGGCGAACGAGGTGGCGAAGTCGCCGGCGGCGACCGTGAGGTTGTGGATCGAGGCGTGCGGGAACGTGACGCCGATGAAGCCGAACTCACCGATCTCGGGGTCTGCGGCGATGACGTCGGTCGAGACGTCCGACGTCACGGTGGGCGTGATCGACTCGTCGTCCTCGCCCAGGACCTCGTTGCCGAACCGATCGACGACCGTGCCGGTCACGATGAGCGTCCCACCCTGCTTGATCGTGGGGCGACCGCCGTCGACCTCGGTGCCGACCTGGCCACCGTCGCCGTCACCCTGCGTGATGACGGTGTAGACCTTGCCGTCCGGGTCGATGATCCACGTGGTGCGCTTCTTGGTGTCGTTCTCGTCGAAGTCGAAGGCTCCGGCGCGATCGGTCGTGTAGACGAACAGGCCGAGCGGCGCACCGGCCTCGACGTTGAGCGAAACGTACTGCGTGGTCGTCTCGGTGCCGCTGGTCGCCGTGACGGCGAAGGTCCAGTCCCACGCCTCGGTCGTGATCCCACTGAGCTCACCGGTCGACGCGTCGAAGGTCAGACCGTAGGGGAGCTGGTCCGCGGGGGACATCTCGTCCTCCGGGAACTCCTCGGCGTACTCGGCGTCGTCCTCGTCGAACCAGGCGAGGCTGTACTTCGGCTCCGGGAAGCCCTGCGCGCGGAAGGTGTGTGAGAAGGCGTCACCGGCGGCGGTGCTCAGCTCGAGCGGGCTGTCCTGCGTGGCACCGGCCTTGGTGGGCTGGCCGTCCTCACCGAGGAACGCCGGGGTCTGCGTCACGGCGGCGGTGGCCTCGGACTCGACCGTGGAGGTCTCGGTCGCGCCGGGCAGCGTGCCCGTCACGGCGACCGTGATGGTCTTGCGGACGTCGGTCGGGTCGACGACGTAGCTCGCGGCCTTCGACAGGACGTTGCCGTCCTGGTCGGTCCAGGAGTACTTGTACCCCGCCTCGTCGTCGAAGCCGGTGACGACGGCGACGAGTCGGGTGCCGACCTTGGCCGTGCCCTCGATGGTGACGGTGGCGTCGGCGGCCTTGGCCGTGACGTCCGGCTTCGGGGTCTCGGTCGGCTTCGGAGCCTCGGTGGCGGCCGGCGCGGTGGTCTCCGGCGCGGCGGGCTCGGTGGCCTCGGGGGTGGGTGCCGGGGCTTCCTCGACCGGAGCCGGGGTCTCGGGCGCGGTCTCGACGGGCGGGTCCGTCGGCGTGGGCGTCTCGTCGGAGACGACCGGAGCGGGCGTCTCGGCGGCCACGATCGGCTGCGTCGTGTCGAGCGTCTCGGCGTTGGCGGCCGTCGCGGTCATGATGCCGAGGCCGGTGGTCAGGCCGACCAGGGCGACGGTGGTGCCGACGGCGCAGGCGCGACGGACAGTGGAGGTGCTGCGGTGCACGGGATCCCCCAGGGATTCGGTCCGGGCTCATCGCCCAGATCATGTGAATTTGCCGAGAATGTCGGCGTTCTCGGATCGTAGCGGGATGACGTTGCCGGGCTGTGACGATTCACCGGAATGTGACCCGGGTTGGGGGTGCGTGCGGGAAACCGCCGGACCCCCGCACGCGCGGCGCGCCCTGTGGGCTCGGAACGACGGACGGGAGGCGCGGTGCGGGCCCGCACCGCGCCTCCCGTCCGTCGGGGGTCGCGTCTCAGGCGCGACGGCGACGCAGACGGTGGACCAGCAGACCGCCGCCGGCGGCGAGCAGGCCCAGCGCCCACGCGAGCGGCCCGGAGGCGTCGGCACCCGTGTAGGCGAGGTGCCCACCGCCGCCGGGCGTCGGGGTCGTGTCGCCGACGGTCGCGACCGACGGCCGCACGTCCACGTCGAACGTGGTCGAGACGTCACCGAGGGCGACCGTGACGGTGTGCGGCGAGGCGTGCGGGAACCCGACGCGGGGCTCCCACTCGCCGTACGGCATCGTCACTTCGTCGCTGGCCACGCTGCTCGTCACGACGGGCTGCGCGCCGTCGGACTCCTTCGTGCTGTTCCCGAACGCGTCGAGGGCCGTCACCCGGACGACCATCGTCGCCCCCTGGGCCACCGGGACGGCGTCGACCGGGATCGACTTCGGGCTCTCCGCGAAGATCTCGCGCAGGCCCTCGGCGTCGCGGAGCCACCCCTTCGGGGACCCGATCGTGCCGACGAGCAGGCTGAGTTCCTTCGTCGCGGCGGGACGGATGGACAGGTGGACGTACTGGGTGGCAGCGCGGGACCCGTTCATGGCCATGACCTGGAAGTCGTACTCGCCGGCCACCGTCGGGGCGCCGCTCAGGACCCCGCTCGTGTCACCGACGGCGAGGCCGAGCGGTGCGATCGGGTGTTCGTTGCCCGGGACGGGGAACGCCGTCGGGCCGGTCAGCAGGACGTAGTGCAGCTCCGTCGACGACCCTGTCGCGGTGAAGGTGCGCTCGAGCTGCTCGCCCGCGGTGGTCTCGATGCGGATGGGGGACTCGGGCGTCGAGGGCTCGGTGAACGTGATGGTGTCCGGGGCGGCGGGCTCGTCGGTGTCCTCGGCGCCGACCACGACCTCGAACGACGTGGAGACGCCCCCTTCGGAGACCGTCACGGTCCGGGTGCCGGTGCCGCCGAAGGTCACGGTGTTCGAGGAGTCCCCGTCGTTCCACACCGCCGAGTCGGAGTCGTCCGTGCTCGTGACCGTCGACCGGGGGTAGTCCGGGCCCGGCGTGGTCCGGTTGCCGTACGCGTCGACCGCGAGGCCGGCGAGCGTGAGCGGGGTGTCCTCGGCGACCGGGATGCTCGGCACGATGCGGACCCGGCCCTGACCGGCGGCCTGTTCCCAGATCGTGCCGTCGGTCTCGACCTGCCACAGCCCGTTGTAGTCGGGGGTGGCGACGCCGAACGTCACGCCCACGGGGTCGCCGGGTGCGACCGTCAGCTCGACGTACTGCGTGATCTCGGTCGAGCCGCTCAGGGCGACGACCTGGAACCGGAAGGTCCCGGCCTCCTTCGGGTCGCCGCTCAGGACGCCGGTGTCGACGTTGACCCAGTAGTCGGAGGACGGGGCGTCCTGGATGGCGTAGCCGACGGTGCCGTCGCCGCCGGTGGTCTCGAAGGTGCGAGTGAAGGGCGTGCCGCTGGTGGCGGTGAGCTCGATCGGGTCCTCGGCGGTCGACGGTTCCGTGAAGGCGAGGTCGCTGCCGTCGTCTGCCGCGGGTGCCGCAGGTGTCGCCGGTGCGGTGGGTGCCGTGGGCTCTGGTGCCGGCGTTTCCGGGACCGCAGTCGGCGTCGGGTCGGTGGACGGGCCTCCCGGCTGCTCGTCGGTGTCGACCGTCGTGACGGGCGCGGCGGGCGTGATTGGCGCGGCGGGCTCGGCCGGCGTACCGGGTGTCGCCGTGCTCGTGGCAGTCGTGGGCTCGGCCGCGACGGCGGTCGCGGCGCCGATGCCGAACGCCGACGACGCGGTGACGATGGCGACGGCTGCGCCGATGGCAGCGACCCGTCGTGTGGTGGAGGTGCAGGGCTGGTTCATGGGATCCCCCTCGGATGCCGGTCGGGGCACCGGGAGGTGCCCTCATCCAGGAGATGTCTGCACCGACGAGATCCTGACGGATGCACAGGTCTCGATCCGGTCACGGCGCCGTCTCGCGTGCGCGCTGGCTGGCGTGCGTGTCGGCTGGAGTGCGCCGGATGGCGTGCGCGCCGGCGGATCAGTCGCCGACGGCCGCCGCCGCACGCTCGAGCGCGTCACGGAGTGCGCGGACCGCCGGGGACGACGACCCCGCGGACCGCACCACGGTGAAGATCGTGCGTCGGGGGCCCTCCGGCAGCTCGAGCAGCCGACAGGTCGTCGTCCGACCGGTCCACATCAGGTCCGGCATCAGGCTCACCGCGTTGCCCGACTCGACCAGACGGATCTGCGTCTGCAGATCGGCGGTCTCGTACCGGACGTCGGGCTCGAAGCCCCAGCGCCGACAGACCTGCTCGGCGAAGTGCCGCGACGCGGTGCCGCGGGGTTCCATCACCCAGGGCATGGTGCGGGCGTCCTCGAGCGACGACACCGGGCGCAGGGCCGTGTCGAGCGGGGGCAGGGCGAGCCGGACGGCGTCCGTCGTCAGGTCGGAGCGGTCGAGCCCGGGCAGGTGCGGAGCGGCGTGGGCCGGGTACTGCTCGGCGATGACCATGTCGAAGTCACGAGCCCACGTCTCGTTCAGCGCGGTCTCCGGTTCCCGCTGGACCATCTCGACCCGGACGTCGGGGTGTTCCGTGGCCATCTCGTGCAGGGCGCTCGGCATCAGGGCGAGGGCCGCGGACTGGAACACCGCGACCCGCACACGCCCCTGCACGGACGACAGGGTGTCCTCGACCTGGGACTGCGCGTGCTCGAGGACGTCGAGCACCTGGCCCGCTGCGGCCACCAGCACCTCGGCCTGCGGGGTGAGCTGGAGCCGACGCCCGGCCTTGCGGAGGAGCTGCACGCCGGCCTCCCGCTCCAGGGCGCTCAGCTGCTGCGAGACCGCCGACGGGGTGAAGTTCACGGCCTCGGCGACGGCCGCGATCGTGCCGCGGATGGACAGCTCACGGAGGAGCACGAGACGGCGGACGTCGAGCATGGTCCGACGCTAGCCGGATCAGGACCGAAACGGTAGCGGAACTGAACGGTATCCATCAGGAACGCTCACTTCCGCTACCGCATCCCGGACCTCCACACTGAACCCATGACGACGCTGCACGAGGACTCCGCCATCGACCACGACGCCCTGGCGGACCAGTCCGTCGCGCTCGTCCGACAGTGGCTCGCCGAGGCCGAGACCTACCCGGTCGACGGCTCCGCGAAGCAGCTCGCCGGCGTGCTCGCCGACCCCGCCGGCCTCGACTTCGCCGTCGGGTTCGTCGACGGGGTCGTGCGACCGGAAGACCTTGCCGTCGCCGCCCGCAAACTCCGCCAGATCGCCCCCGACGCCCCCGGGTTCCTGCCCGCCGCGCTCCGCGGACTCGTCCGGCTCGGCGGCGGCATGGCCCCGGTGCTGCCGAACGTCGTGGTCCCCATCGCCCGACGCGTCCTCCGGAACATGGTCGGCCACCTGATCGTCGACGCCACCGACTCCAAGCTCGGCCCGGCCATCGCCGGCATCAAGCGCGACGGCGTCCGCCTCAACGTCAACCTGCTCGGCGAGGCCGTCCTGGGGGAGCGCGAAGCCGCCCGACGACTCGAGGGCACGCACAAGCTCCTGGCCCGCGACGACGTCGACTACGTCTCCATCAAGGTGTCCTCGACCGTGCACCCGCACTCGCCGTGGGCGTTCGGCCACGCGGTGGACGACATCGTCGAACAGCTCCGACCGCTCTTCCAGCGTGCCGCAGCCGCCACCCCGGCCAAGTTCATCAACCTCGACATGGAGGAGTACAAGGACCTCGACCTCACCATCGCGGTCTTCACGAAGCTCCTCGACGAGCCCGAGTTCCTCGGCCTCGAAGCCGGAATCGTGCTGCAGGCGTACCTGCCCGACGCGCTCGCCGCGATGCAGGAGCTGCAGGAGTGGTCCGCCGCCCGCCGTGCCCGCGGTGGTGCCGGCATCAAGGTCCGTCTGGTGAAGGGCGCGAACCTGCCGATGGAGCAGGTCGAGGCCTCGGTGCACGGTTGGCCGCTCGCCACCTGGCACACCAAGCAGGACTCGGACACCAACTACAAGCGCGTGCTCGACTGGGCGCTCACCCCATCGCGCGTCGAGAACGTCCGCGTCGGTGTCGCCGGGCACAACCTGTTCGACGTCGCGCACGCCTGGCTGCTCGCCGGTGAGCGCGGCGTGCGGGACGGCATCGAGTTCGAGATGCTGCTCGGCATGGCGCAGGGGCAGGCGTCGGCCGTGAAGAACACCGTCGGTTCGCTCCTGCTCTACACGCCGGTCGTCCACCCGGGCGAGTTCGACGTCGCGATCGCCTACCTGATCCGCCGTCTCGAAGAGGGCGCCTCGCAGGACAACTTCATGTCCGCGGTCTTCTCCCTGGTGTCCTCGCCGCCGCTGTTCGCCCGCGAAGAGGAGCGATTCCGTGCATCCCTGGTGCCGCTCGCGACACCCGAGGGCCTCGAAGCACCGGCCTCCCACCGTGTCGCCGACCGCTACGCCGCCGTCGGCCGCCCCGGCCCCGGCCACTTCGAGAACACCCCGGACAGCGACCCCTCGGTCGGCGCCGTCCGCGCCTGGGGCGACGCCATCACCGCACGGGTCGCCTCGTCGACGCTCGGTGTCCGCGCCGTCCAGGAGGCCCGGGTCGACTCCGCCACGGCGCTCGACTCCGCGCTCGGCCGCGCCAAGGCCGCCGGTGCGGTCTGGGGGACCTGGTCCGGTGGTGCGCGTGGTGCCGTGCTGCACGCCGTCGGCGACGCACTCGAGGCGAACCGCGCCGCCCTCATCGAGGTCATGGCGTCGGAGACCGGCAAGACCATCGACCAGGCCGACCCCGAGGTGTCCGAGGCGATCGACTTCGCGCACTTCTACGGCACCCTGGCGTCCTCGCTCGACGACGTCGACGGTGCGACCTTCACGCCCGCGACGCTGACCCTGGTCGCACCGCCGTGGAACTTCCCCGTCGCGATCCCCGCCGGATCGACCCTCGCTGCGCTGGCGGCCGGGTCCGCCGTCGTGCTGAAGCCCGCGCCGCCCGCCGAGCGCTCCGGCGCCGTGCTCGCCTCGATCATCGAGACCGCGCTCGACGCCCACGGGGCCCCGGCCGACGTGCTCGCGTTCCTGCAGGTGTCCGAGAACGACCTCGGGCAGCAGCTCATCGCGTCCCCGATGGTCGACCAGGTCATCCTCACCGGTGCGTACGAGACGGCCGAGCTGTTCCGCTCGTTCCGCCCCGACCTGCCGCTGCTCGCCGAGACCTCGGGCAAGAACGCCGTGATCGTCACGCCGTCGTCCGACCTCGACCTCGCCGTGAAGGACGTCGTCGCGTCAGCGTTCGGGCACGCCGGCCAGAAGTGCTCGGCCGCGTCCCTCGTCGTCATGGTCGGCTCGGTCGCGAAGTCGAAGCGCTTCCGGAACCAGCTGCTCGACGCGGTGGACTCGCTCACGGTGGGCTACCCGACCGACGCCGCGACGCAGATGGGCCCCGTCATCGAGCCGGCCTCGGGCAAGCTGCTCGACGGCCTGACGAAGCTCGGCGCGGGGGAGTCCTGGGCCGTCGAGCCGAAGCAGCTCGACGAGACCGGCAAGCTCTGGAGCCCGGGTGTCCGACAGGGCGTCCGCCGCGGCTCGGAGTTCCACCGCACCGAGTACTTCGGCCCGATCCTCGGCATGATGACCGCGGACTCGCTCGACGAGGCGATCGACATCGTGAACGAGGTCGACTACGGCCTGACCTCGGGCCTGCACTCGCTCGACCCGGCCGAGATCGGCACGTGGCTGTCGCGGATCCAGGCGGGCAACCTCTACGTCAACCGCGGCATCACGGGCGCCATCGTCCGCCGCCAGCCGTTCGGCGGGTGGAAGAAGTCGGCCGTGGGCGCCGGCACGAAGGCCGGTGGGCTGAACTACCTGCTCGGGCTCGGGTCGTGGACGCCCGCACCGGCGACCGCTGCGTCCGGTGTCGCCGTGTCGGATCCGGTCTCGGCGTTCGCCCGGGCTGCCGAGGTCGCGTCGCCGATGCTCGACCGTGCGCTCGCGTCCGACGAGCAGGCGTGGTCGACGCTGTTCGGCACCGCGACCGACGTCTCGGCGCTCTCCGCCGAGCGGAACATCGCCCGGTACCTGCCGTTCCCGGCGGTGCAGGTGCGGCTGGCCGCGGTCGCCGACTCGGACACGGACGCTGACGCCTCCGTGATCGAGCTCGTCCGCGTCGTCGCCGCAGCGCTCCGTGCCGGCACGACGATCGAGGTCTCCACGGCCGCGACGCTGCCGTCGTCCGTCGCCGCGGCGATCCGTTCGCTGCCGATCGTCCGCTCGCTGTCGCAGACAGTGTCCGACGAGGCCTTCGCGAGCTCGGTCGCCTCGGGGCCCTCGACCCGGGTGCGGCTCATCGGCGGCGACACCTCGGCGCTGTACTCGGCCGTCGGTGGTCGTCCGGACGTCGCGGTCTACGGCGGCCCCGTGACCGAGGCCGGTCGGCTCGAGATCCTGCCCTTCGTCCGCGAGCAGGCGGTGTCGATCACGGCGCACCGCTTCGGCACGCCGAACCACCTGACCGACGACCTGATCTGACCCCGGACCGCGGCGCTGGCGTTCGGGTCCAGCGCCGCTTGCACAACCGAAGTGCCCCCGAACCGCGCGATCGCCTGGTTCGGGGGCACTTCGGTTGTGCGGCGTGCGGAACGCCGTCCACGGGGCTGTCCGGTCGCCGCACGGCCTCGGGTGCTTCGGAGGGACCGAGCGTTGCCTCGGGTGCGCGTCGCAACCACGGCGCGCAACCCTGAGGAGCTCCACCATGACCGAGCCGTTTGCACGCCCGACCGCCCTGGCCCACGTCCGCGTCACCGTGACCGACATCCACCGGAGCAAGGCCTTCTACCAGCTGCTGCTCGGCACGGATCCGGCGATCGACTTCAGCGACCAGGTCGACGAGCCGGGTGTCCGCGAGGACCGCGAGCGTTTCTACGGCGGATCGGTGTTCCGGCTCGGTGACCAGGTGTTCGGACTCCGTCCGGTCGCTCCCGCGGGGCAGACGTTCGATCCGGACACCGTCGGCCTCGACCACGTGAGCTTCGTCGTGGGTTCGGTCGACGAGCTGCACGAAGCGGCCGCCCGACTCGATGCCGCGGGTGTCGAGCACGGCGAGGTCACCGACCTCGGCGACGCCGGCATGGTGATCCTGTCCGTGCAGGACCCCGACGACATCAACCTCGAGCTCGCAGCCCTCAAGGGCTGAGGTCGTCAGTCGGCGACGGCGGGCTGCTGCGCGACCATCGAGCCGGTCACGAGCTCGCGGAGCTCGGCGGGCAGCGGGATCGGTCGGCGGGCGCCCTCGCGGTCGATGATGACGTGCACGAACTCACCGGTGGCGAGCAGGGCGCCGTCGGACTGACGGAACAGACCGAACTCCCACGACAGGCTCGTGGTGCCGAGGTGCTTCGAGCGCATCCCGACCTCGATCACGTCCGGCCAGACGGCGGACTCGACGAACCGGCAGCTCGACGACACCAGCACGGCGATCCACTCCGACGAGAACGGGTCGAGCCCGGCGGCCTCGCGGAACCAGTACGTCGACGCGTTGTCCATCGCCGAGTAGTAGATCGTGTTGTTGACGTGCCCGAACATGTCGTTGTCGTTCCACCGGGTGGGGTAGGAGCGGCGGAACGGGTACTCGTCGATGGTCATCGGTCTCCGATCGGTGGTGCGGGTGTGGCGTGCACCGCGTCGGGCCGCAGGACGTACTCGAACGCCGCACGGGCCCGGTCGGGATCAGGGGTCTCACCGGAGATGAACTCGGCGTAGGTGAACGACTCGGAGATCCGGACGAGCAGCCGTGCGAGCTCCTCAGCCGACAACGGTGCCGGATCGAACGTACCGGACGACTCCTGCTGCTCGATGAGAGCGGTCACCCGGGCGACGAAGCGGCTCTGCACGTCACTGTCCGAGGTGGTGAGCAGACGCATCGCCCGAGCGGGTTCGCGCGTCAGGAACGCCCGGAAGTACGGGGCGTCGATCAGGTCGGCGGTGAACCGGTCGAGCACGACGACGAGCCGGGCTGCTCCGGTCGCCCCGATCTCGTCGGCGGCGTAGGTGGCTCCGTCGAGGGTCGGGACTGCGAGGGACCACAGGATCTCGGACAGCAACCGGTCACGGTTGCCGACCCAGCGGAACAGCGACGTGCGGTCGACGCCGAGTGCGGCAGCCAACGCCCCCATGTCGATCCGCGAGCCGGCGATGAAGGTGTGACGGGCCTCCCGGAAGGCGCGCAGCGCAGAGTCTGATGTGTACACGCGATCCTCTCTTGCAACGTTTTCGAGAATGATGCATCGTGGTTCCCATGTCAACGACGATGCCCGCGACGCCCCTGCTCGAATCGGACTTCTACGGCTTCCAGCAACAGCTCACCGAGCAGGAGCGCGCGTCGCTCGGGCAGCTCCGGCAGTACCTCGAGCGCGAGGTCGCGCCCATCGCCGACGCGTACTGGGCGCGCGCCGAGTTCCCGATGCAGGTGATCGCGCCGCTCGCCGAGCTCGGCATGTACGGGCCCGGCGTCCCGCTCGTGCGGCAGTTCGAGAACTCGGCCGTGTACCGCGGCTGGGCGGCCCTCGAACTCGGACGCGTGGACGCGAGCGTCGCCACCTTCATCGGCGTGCAGTCCGGCCTGGCGATGAACTCGATCGCGGTCGCCGGCAGCGACGAGCAGCAGCGCGAGTGGCTGCCCCGGATGGCCGCGGGTGAGATCGTCGGGGCGTTCGGGCTCACCGAGCCGTACTCCGGCAGCGACTCCGCGAAGGGACTGCGCACCACCGCCCGATGCGAGGGCGACGAGTGGGTGCTCGACGGCGAGAAGCGCTGGATCGGCAACGCCACCTTCGCCGACGTCGTCGTGATCTGGGCGAAGGACGTCGCCGACGGTCAGGTCAAGGGCTTCCTCGTCACCACCGACACCGCGGGCTTCACCGCGACGAAGATCGAGGACAAGATCGCCCTGCGCGGCGTGCAGAACGCCGACATCGTCATGCAGGACGTCCGGGTGCCCGAGTCGCGCCGGCTGCAGAACGCGACGTCGTTCCGCTCGACCGCCGAGGTGCTCCGACTGACCCGCACCGAGGTCGCCTGGCAGGCCGTCGGCATCGCGGTCGGTGCGTACGAGGCCGCGCTGGCCTACGCCCGCGAGCGGATCCAGTTCGGCAAGCCGATCGCCGCCCACCAGCTCGTGCAGGACCTGCTCGTCAAGTCGCTGTCGAACATCACGGCCTCGATCGCACTGTGCACGCAGGCCTCGGCCATGCAGGACGCCGGGGTCGGCGGCGACGAGCACTCGGCGATGGCGAAGGCGTTCGCCACCGCGAAGATGCGGGAGACCGTCGCCTGGTGCCGCGAAGTGCAGGGCGGCAACGGCATCGTGCTCGACAAGGGCGTGGCCCGGTTCTTTGCCGATGCCGAGGCGATCTACTCGTACGAGGGCACGCGCGAAGTCAACACCCTGATCGTCGGCCGGGCGATCACCGGGCAGGCCGCGTTCGTCTAGCGGCCCGCCCGGCCCGCCCGGCTCGCCCCGGTTCGCCGGACGGGTGCGCTACCCGAGCAGCGCCGGCCGCTCCCACTCCTGGTCGAGCACGTGCTGCCCGAGGAACGCGAACACCGTCTCGTACCAGACCACGGCGTGCTGCGGAGCGAGCACCCAGTGGTTCTCGTCCGGGAAGTACAGGAACCGGTGCGGCATCGAGCCGTCCGGTGCCGCGTGGTGCTCCGCGAGCTCGGACCAGAGCCGCAGCCCCTCGCCGATCGGCACCCGGTAGTCCTTGTCGCCGTGGATCACGAGCATCGGTGACGTGATGTCGGCCACGAACCGGTGCGGGTCGTTCGCCGCGATCCCCTCGGCGTCGAAGATCGACGACCAGTACTGCGACGAGTCCGTCGTGCCGTTGAACTGGTCGAGCGCCCACAGGCTCGCGTGGGTGACGATCGCCCGGAACCGGTCGGTGTGCCCGGCGACCCAGTTCGCCATGTACCCGCCGAACGACCCGCCCATGGCGGCGGTCCGGGTCGCGTCGATGTCCGCCCGCGCCTCGACCACGTCGGTGATCGCCATCAGATCGGTGTACGGCGCCTGCCCCCAGGCGTTCCAGCCGCGGTTCACGAAGTCGAGCCCGTAGCCGGTGGACAGCGCGGGGTCCGGCAGCAGCACGGCGTACCCGCGGGCTGCGAGCAGCATCGGGTTCCAGCGCCAGGACCACTGGTTCCACGAGTTGAGCGGTCCGCCGTGGATCCACAGGACGAGCGGGTGCGGCCCGTCGCCCTCGGGCACGACCAGCCAGCCGCGCACGCGGGCGCCGTCGGCTGCGGTCGTCTCGACCTCTTCCAGGTGGGCGGGCACGTCCGGCAGGGGCGCCGGCGTCGCCAACGGGGTCACCGTGCCGTCCGTCGCGATCCGCACCGGGTGCAGCGGGGCCGCCCAGGAGGCCCGGAGCGCCACGACCACGCCCGTCGCCGCCGCGACGCGCAGGCTCGAGTACGCCCAGTCGTCGTGCGTCAGCTGCTCGACGGCGCCGCCGTCGAGGGGGATGCGGAAGACCGGCGCGCGGCCGTCCTGGTCGGCGATCGCCAGGAGCGCACGGTCGCCGTGCTCGAACACGAGTTCGCTCGGCCAGCGGTCCCAGTCGGTCGCGACACGGCGGGCGTCGGAGCCGTCGATGCCGGCGACCCAGACCTCCTGCTGGTTCGCGCCGGCCGGGGTGGAGCGGACGGTGCGGACCCAGGCGATCGTCCGGCCGTCGTGGCTGAGCGCCGGCATCTCGTGGTCGACGTCGACGTCGTCGAACAGCACCGTGCGGTGGCCGTTGGACAGGTCGATGGTGACGAGCGTCGAGCGGTCCCCACGGGCCTCCCGGACGCCCACGGAGGCCAGCAGGACCGAACCGTCGGGCGTGAGCGCCCCGTCGACGTGGTCGAGCGAGCGTCCGGGGGCCGGTGTGCGGTCGACGGGCTGGACGGGCTCGGCGCTGGCGCCGACGGCGTCGCTGCCGGTGTCGCTGTCGCTGTCGGCCGTCTCGAGCGTCAGCACGTGCGTCTGGGCCGGCCCGAGGTCGTGGTCCCAGTACCGGACCGGGTAGGTCTCGTGCAGGATCGCGCGGACCTGCTTGTCCTTCCGGCTCTTCCGGAGCTCCGCGTCGGCCTCGAGCACGGTCGCGGGGTCGGAGCCGGCCCCCGGCAGCAGGTCGGCGGTCAGCGCCACGACGTCCGACGAGGCCGCGGTGGCCAGGACCCCACCGACGCCGCCGGCCAGGCGGGTGAGCGGACGTGCCTCGCCACCGTTCGCAGGCAGCACCCAGAGCTGGGCTGTCTCGAGGTCGGTGGCGTCGGCGTCGGGCCGGGCGGAGACGAAGAGCAGGTCGCCGGTGCGGGTGAAGGCGATGCCGCCCTCGCCCTTGGCGGAGCGCGTGAGGCGGACCGGGCGTGCGGCGGGTGTGCCGGCGTCGTCCGCGTCCTCGGCCTGGGCTGCTGGTACCTGCCAGATCGACCGGCGGTACCCGGTGCCGTCGGGGTCGAGGGCACTGACCGTCAGGGCGACGCGGGTGCCGTCGGGGCTGATGTCGATGCCGTCGACGCGGGGGAGCGCGACGTACTGGTCGAGGTCGGAGAACGGGGTGCTCATGCGTGCACGCTCGCCAGGTCCTCGGCCCAGAAGGCGGCGACCTGCTCGGCGACCGCGGTGCCCTGGGCGTGGCCGGCCTCGGCCGACGGTGCCTGGGTGGCGAGCGAGAGCGAGTTCGTGCCGAAGGCCTGCTGGGACGCGCTGTCCGCCACCACGACCTCGACCGACGATCCGCCGGCCCGCAGGGTCTCGACGGCGACGTCGAGCCAGGGCCCGCACGGGGACGGGCCCTCGGGGCCGCAGGCGATGACGAGCACGCGCTCGTACCCGGCGGCGGCGTCGGCGTTGGTGCCCGAGCGGACACCACCGTCGACGTACGGGCGGCCGTCGATGGTGACCGGGGTCCAGACGAAGGGCACCGAGCAGCTGGCCGCGACCGCACGGGGGAGCGGCACGCCGTCGGCTGCCGTCAGCAGGCGGAAGGTGCCGTCGGTGGCGTCGACCGCGGTGACGGCGAGCGGCTTCTCCGGCCATTCGGTGGACGGGAGCGTCTCGCCGAAGGTCGATGTCCGCTCGTCGTCGCTCTGACCACCGACGACCTGCTGAGCGGCCTGACCGAGTCGAGCCCGGGCGTCCTGCTCGCCGGTCGCACCCTGCAGTGCTGCGCCGATGTGCTGCTGCACGGCCTCGACGTCGATGGGGGCCGGCTCTTGGTAGGTGGTCGGCGCCGGGGTGTGCTGCTGGTCGTAGGCCTGCTGGACGGCACCGTTCCGGACGAACGCGCCGACGACGCTGCCGGCGCTGGTGCCGACGACGAGGTCGGCGGCGTCGAGGTCGACGCCGGCTTCCTGCAGGGCGACGAGGACGCCGACTTCCCACGCGATGCCGGCGACACCTCCGCCACCGAGGACGAGGGCTCTGGATCCGGGAACGGGCGTGCTGACGTCGGTCATGGGTCCTGCTTACCAGCTGCGTGGGACGGGCCGGTGGAGGCCGATGGATCCTGTGGAGAACCCGCCTGTGGACAACTCCGTCCGCGTCGGTGGCGTGACCTAGCGTCGTGGTCATGGGGAACCAGCGTTCAGGACGGGTCGGCACGGTCGTGTGGCCGATCGTGGTGGCTGCTGCGCCCACCGCGGCGTTCCAGCTGCCGAACCTGTTCGTCACGCCGGCGGTCCGACTGTCGCTCGTCGCGTTCGGGCTCGTCGTGCTCGTCGGCGCCGTGACCGTGCAGGTGGTCCGGACCCGGCGCAGCGACGCCGCCCGGTCGGTGGCCGAGGACAACGCCACCGCGGCGGAGCTCGAGCAGTCGACGGCGGTCCGGTACGCGTTCGGCCAGATCGCCACCCGGCTCGTCCGGTTCACCGAGCTGCCCCGGTCCGATCGCCACGGTGAACTCTCGGTCGTCGCCGACCGCGTCGCCGTGGCCCTGGCGTTCTACCTGCTGCCGAAGGTGCCCGACGTCCGCGCCAACGTGTACCAGCTGTCCACCGATCTGCGTGCGCTCGAGCCGATCGGTCACGGTGGGGCCGGCGACACCGCCGGGGTCTTCCGCGCCGGCACGCCCTACGGCGACCGCAACCTCGAGTGGGTGCTGGTCGGCGGATCACCCCGGATCGTCGGTGACCGCTCGGCCGACGTCGACGTCGACCAGGACCTGCCGGGCTTCGAGCCGCGGTACACCTCGTACGTCTCGGTGGTGATCCGGTCCGACCAGTACTCGTTCGGCATGCTCACCGTCGACTCTCCGGTCCCCGACGCCTTCACCGAACTCGACGCCAAGAACATCGCGATGATGGCGTCGTTCATGGCCGTCGCGTTCTCGCTGACCTACTCGTTCCCCGAGCGCGACCGCAATCCAAGGAAAGGCCCGTGATGCTCACACGCTCTGTCGGACGCTCGACGTACGATGCCCCCATGACGACCGTGAACCCTGCTCCGCCGTCGTTCGGGCGTGCCCGGATCTCCTCGCCGAACTGGAACGACACCACCACCGACGCCGACTACGAAGACCTCGACGTCATCGCCGCCAACATCGAACGCGAGCGCGTTGCAGCCCGGCTCCGGGTCACCGCAGCCATCGCCGCGCGTCTGGGTCGCTGACCCCTCCCGCATCGTCCACGACGAACGGCTCCCACGCGTGCGTGGGAGCCGTTCGTTTTAGCCGGAGCCGGAGCCCGAGCCCGAGCCCGAGCCGGACCTGGTGTCGCAGCTACGGCGCCTCGGTCACGTCGATGAGCACCTTGCCGACCGTGTTCTGCTCGACCGCGTCGTGCGCCTGGGCGGTCTGCCCGAGCGTGAAGCGGGTGAGCGGGAGCCCGGCGTCCTCGCCGACCGGCAGCACACCGTCGTGCAGCGCCTCGGTGACGTCCTCGGCTGCCGCGGACAGCGCCTCGTCGCCGATCGTGTAGAGCAGCAGGAACTGGTAGCGGGCGTTCACGCTCATGTTCGGGCGGATCGGCAGGCTCGCCTCGTCGCCGCCGTTGTTCGCGTAGATCGACACGACGCCGTGGTTCGCCAGCACGTCGGCGACCAGCGCGGCGTTCTGCGGGATCGACACCTCGACGACGATGTCGACACCGTCCGGCGCGATCGACCGGATGCGCTCGGCGGCGTCCTCCTCGCGGTAGTTCACGACGTGGTGGGCGCCGGCTGCCGTGGCGAGGGTTGCCTTCGCGTCCGAGCTGATCGTCGTGATGACGGTCGCTCCGGCCCGGCGGGCGAGCTGGATCGCGGCGTGCCCCACGGCACCGGCGCCGCCGGCGACGAGCACGGTGAAGCCGTCGAGGGCTCCGGGGCCCAGTCGCGCGGGGCCGTCCTCGTGGGTGGTGAGCGCTCGGTGTGCCGTCATCGCGGGGACGCCGAGCGAGGCGCCGACGTCGAACGAGACACCGTCGGGCAGCGGGACCACGCGCGACTCGGGCACGACCGTGTACTCCTGTGCCGTGCCGGTCGGCCGTGACGCCGCCGCCATGAACAGCCAGACGCGGTCACCGACGGTCAGCCCGTCGACTCCGGGGCCGACGGCGTCGACGACACCTGCGCCGTCCTGGTTCGGCGTGATCTCGGGGAAGGGCAGTCCGTCGCCGTACGTGCCGCCGGCACGGGCCTTCCAGTCGGTCGGGTTGACGCCGGAGACGACGACGCGGACGCGGACCTCACCGGCACCGGGCTCCGGGATCTCCCGCTCGACGAGTTCGAGGACGCTGCTGGCACCGGGCTTCGTGTAGACGATCGATCGCATGTCCCCAGGCAACCACTCGTCGCCGTCGGGGATTCCGAGTGCGGGGTCGCTCAGCGCCCGTCGTACCCCTCGCGCGCCTCGGCGACGTCGGGCATGTGCGAGGTGGCCCAGTCCTCCAGCGGCACGAGCACCGTGCGCAGCGATCGCCCGAGTTCGGTCAGTTCGTACTCCACGTGCGGCGGGATCTCGGGGAACACCGTCCGCGTCACCATGCCGTCGCGCTCGAGGGCCCGCAGCGTCTGGGTGAGCATCTTCTGCGAGACCCCCTGCACCCGGGCCGCCACCGCCGAGTACCGTGCGGGACCGTCGGCGAGGGCGCCGATCGTCAGCACGCTCCACCGGTCGCCGATGCGGTCGAGCAGCTGCCGACTGGGGCAGTCCGCCGCGTAGGGGCTGTACTCGAGTGCTGACATGGTGTCCTCCGCAACGCACCGCCAGGTGCCTACTTACTCAAAGAGAGTAACTCTTGTACGGTGACTGTCAACGTCACCGACGCCCAGCACGTCCACGAAGGGAACACCATGACCAACATCGTCGTCTTCGGAGGCACCGGCTACGCCGGCTCCGCCATCACCCACGAGGCACTCTCCCGCGGCATCACCGTCACCGCGGTCGCCCGCGACACGAGCAAGCTCGAGCCGGCCGAGGGTCTCACCCTGGCGCAGGGTGACGCGTTCGACGCCGACTTCGTGTCCGAGGTCACCAAGGGTGCCGACGTCGTCATCGTCTCGCTCCACGCCGTGCAGGCCGACGGCAGCGAGCTGAAGGACAAGTTCCAGCACTTCGTCGACGCCGCCGCTGCAGCCGGTGCGCGGCTCGGCATCGTCGGCGGTGCCGGCTCGATGCGCGTGTCCGAGGACGGCCCCCGCCTCTTCGACACCGACGGCTTCCCGGACGCCTTCAAGGGCGAGGCGAAGAGCCACGCGCAGATCCTCGACGCCCTCCGTGCGTCGGACACCGACGTCGACTGGTTCTACGTGAGCCCCGCCGCGGCCTTCGGCAGCTACAACCCGGGCGAGCGTCGCGGCACCTACCGCGCCTCGGACGAGGTCCTGCTCGCCGACGCCGAGGGCAACTCGGACATCTCCGGCGCCGACTACGCGATCGCGTTCGTCGACGAGATCGTCACCCCGGCGCACCACCAGACGCGGTTCGGCGTCGCCTACTGAGGCACTGCCCCTCGCGGGACACCGGTGTTCACGCAACGCACCGCGGGATCCCGCGGCGTCGAGCGTGAACACCGGTGTCTTGCGTACCGCCCGACGAGACCGACGGGCGGACGGGAGGCGCGGGACGGAGCCGCCACGGGCCTCCAGGCCGGCGGGTGGTCACCGCCGGGCCCCGCGTCAGTGCGCGACGATCGCCGGCACCGGCAGGTGGTGGCGCATCCGCACCGCCAGGTGCAGGCCGCCCCGGCGGGCGAGCACGAGCGCGATCACGGCGGCGGCCGCAGCCGGCACGCCTCCGGCGACCATCATCCCCACGTGCGCACCGAAGCGGTCGACGATCTGGCCCATCAGCGGCCCGCCGATCGCCTGTCCACCGAGCAGCACGAGGACGTAGAGCGACATCACCCGGCCGCGGATCGCCACGTTCGACGACAGCTGCACGAGCGAGTTCGACGCGGTCTGGAACAGCAGCTGCGACATCCCCACCGCCACGAGCGCGACGGTGAACGGTGCGATCGCCGGGATCGACCCCGAGACGACGAGCAGCACGCCCGTCCAGAACACCCCGCCGACGATGGTGCGGAGCCGGACGACGGCCCTCCGGGTGGAGAGCAGCGCACCGACCAGGGCGCCGATCGCCACGGCGGAGTTGAACACCCCGTAGCCGCCGGCGCCGACGTCGTACACCTGTGACGCGAAGGCGGACAGCAGCACAGGCATCGTCAGCGCGAACACCGAGAAGAACGCGACGAGGATCACCGGCACGATGATCGTCGGCTTGTGCACGGCGTAGCGGAGGCCCTCCACGAGCTGCCCCTTGCCGCGGGGCGCCGGTGGTGTGCGGTGCAGTTCGGAGACCTCCAGGAACCCGAGCGTCACGACGACGGCGACGCAGGCGATCGCGTTCACGCCGAACGACCACCCCGCGCCGACCGCGACGAGCAGGGCCCCGGACAGCGCCGGACCGATCATGCCGCCCAGCTGGAACACCGACGAGTTCACGCTGATGGCGTTCCGCAGGTGCTTGTGCCCGACGATCTCGGTGACGAACACCTGCCGTGCCGGGTTGTCGATCACGGTGACCATGCCGACCAGGAAGGCGATCACCCAGATGTGCCACGCCTCGACGACGCCGGCGAGCGTCAGGACGGCGAGCAGCGCGGACAGCACCGCGAAGGCTCCCTGGGTGATCATCATGAGCGCGCGCTTCGAGAACCGGTCGACCAGGACGCCCCCGAGCAGCCCGAACAGCAGCATCGGCGCGAACTGACAGGCGACCGTGATGCCGACCTGCGCGACCGAACCGGTCAGCTGCAGCACGAGCCAGTCCTGCGCGATCCGCTGCATCCAGCCGGCGGTCATCGCCACCAGGTTCGTCGCCGTGAACAGCCGGAAGTTCGGCACGGACAGGGCGATGAGCGTGTGGCGCCACGGCGGTCGCGTGGCCTGGATCGGGAGCGGTTCGGTGGGCGGGGGGAGGGTCGTCGGTGACGCGCTCACGGTGCGGGGTTCTCCGGACGTCGGTGTGGATCTGGTACCCCAACGAAACTACGTGGCGCCGGGCCATTCGATACCCCTATGGTGGCTATCACTCCATTGCGATGTCGAATGAGGTCGCACCGACGGAAGGCGCGACGTGCTCGATCCGGTCCTGTTGCAGACGTTCCTGGCCGTGGCGGAGAGCGGCAGCTTCACGCAGGCCGGGACCCGGCTCGGCATCAGCCAGCCGACGGTGTCCCAGCACGTCCGGCGCCTGGAGACCGCGGTGGCGCGCACCCTGGTCGCCCGGGACACCCGCGGCGTCGCCCTGACCGACAACGGGGACGCGATGGCCGGGTTCGCACGGACGATCCTCGCCGCGCACGCCACCGCCGACGCCTACTTCTCCGGCGCGGCCACCCGCGGGCGGCTGCGCTTCGGGGCGGCGGACGACCTCGCCATCACCCAGCTGCCGCGGATCCTGCGGGACTTCCGACGGCTGCACCCGCAGGTGAACCTCGAGCTCACGGTGAACCAGTCGGCCCCGCTGCTCCGCCGGGTGCACGCCGGCCAGCTCGACCTGGTGTTCATCAAGCAGACGGCGGGGGAGTCCGCCGAGGGCACCCGGGTCGCGACCGACCAGATGGTGTGGATGGCGCAGGACGGCATCGCCCTGGAACCCGGCGAACCCGTCCCGCTCATCGCGTACCAGGCGCCGAGCATCAGCCGGCAGATGGCGATCGACGCCCTCGAGGCCGCCGGCCGCACCTGGCGGATCACCTGCAACACCCGCGACGTCAACGGGGTGCTCGCCGCGGTGCGCGCGGGCATCGGCGTCGCGGTGTTCCCGCACTCGCTGATCCCGGCCGACCTGGTGAAGGTGTCGCAGCGGCTCGGGCTGCCGGACCTGCCGGCGGTGGACTACGTCCTCATCGCCAACCCGACGGTGCAGCGGGAACCGATCGACGCGCTGACGAACGCGATCCTGTCCCGCGGGGTCGTCCGCGCCGTCTGAGCGCGTGCATCGTCGGCGAGACGCCGGCGTGTTCGGGCTGGTGTCCGCAGCAAGACGCCGGCGTGTTGGCTCGACACCGCCGAGCCGCCGAGACGCCGCGACTTTCGGAGGCGTCTCGACGTCGACGCGGCGTCCTGCCGAGACGACGGCGTCTGAGCGCTCGCGGGCCGCGGTGCGCTACGGGGCGAGCGTCGGGGTCGTGCCGGTGCCGGTGACGTCCGGCAGCGTCACGCCCACGAGCGGCAGCAGCGCCGCCGCGACCGCCCACAGCAGCACGACCGTGCCGACACCGCCGAGCACCGCACCGAGCAGCGCGACCGGCCGCTGCCACGTGGCCGTCCGGTCGCGAAGCGTCACGATCGAGAGCACCAGCGCGAGCAGCCCGAGCACCACGCCGACGCCGTGCACGGTCGCGGGCGCGGTGAACCACCAGGCCGCCAGACCGATCGTCGCGATCCCGGCGACGGCACCGAGCACCGCACCGGCGGTCGCACCGAGCGCACGGCGTGGCTCCGGCACGGCGCCTGCGGCCACGGGCTGGTCGAGCAGTTCGGTCGGGAGGCCCGCCTCGCCCCCGCCGGCACCCTGCGGCACCGGGGTGGGTGCGACCAGGGCCGTGGTCGCCCGGGCTTTCGGGGTCGCGACGGCGGTGCCGCCGGGAGCGGCGGTGGTGGGCGCCGCGTGCAGCACGGCGTCGAACGACCCCGCGGCTGCGGGTGTGGGTGCTGCCGACCGTGCGGCGGCCTGCTGGTGGGCGAAGCGTCGGGGTGTCCGGTAGCCGATCGGACCGACGGGCTCGGGTTCGGTGCCCTCGACGACCACGTGTTCGAGGCCGGGCACCGAGAACCGGGGCTGTCCGGCGACGGGCACCGCGGGTGCGGCGGTCGGCGGTGCCTCCGGCGAGGGGGTGGTGAGCGGTGCGACGAGCGGTGTCGCGTCCGCCGAGGCGGGTGCGGCGGCGACCGGGGAGACCGGCACCACGAGCCCGGAGGCGGGGACGACCGACGACGGCGGCACCGCGGGGGTCTCGAACGGCACGGTGTGCACGTTCGGCGACGTCGGGGCCGGGGGCAGCAGTTCCTGCTGCGGCGGGAAGTCGGGCACGGGGGCGTCGGCCTCGACCAGTGCGGCGATCGACGCGGGCTCGGACGTCGGTGCGTGCGCGGCCGGCGCATGCGCGGCGGGTGCCTGCTCAGCCGCGGCGTTCCCCGCCGGGGCGACCGTGGTCGGTGGGACCGGCGCCGCGTGGGCGGCGCGTGACGAAGCGGGGGTGGGGCGGGCCTCCCGGCCGGAGGCGTTCACGTGACCGGCGGCGGCGACCCGCTCGGGCGCGACCTCGTCGACGGGCGGCGCGGTCACCCAGGCCGGGACGGGCCGACGGGGCCGGTCCGATTCGGGCATGCGATGCGCTGCCACTGCGGCGCTCCTTCCGTCGACTGATCCATGCTCAGTTGTAGCGGCAACCGCTGTGTGGATCGCAGCCCCAGTTCGGGGTCGCCGGTACGTTCGGGTGATGACCGGAATCGAACACCGTCCCCTGGGCCCCTCGGGGCTCGTCGTCTCCACCGTCGGCCTCGGCTGCAACAACTTCGGGCGGCGGGGAACCGCGTCCGAGTCGCAGGAGGGCACCGACGCCGTCGTCGCCGCGGCCCTGGACGCCGGGGTGACGCTCTTCGACACCGCGGACATCTACGGCGGCGTGCCGGGCATGTCCGAAGAGATGCTCGGACGCTCGATCCGCGGCCGCCGCGACGAGATCGTCCTCGCCACGAAGTTCGGCATGGACATGCAGGGCGCGAACGGGCCGGACTGGGGCGTCCGCGGGTCCCGCCGGTACGTGCGGCTCGCGGTCGAGTCGTCGCTCCGCCGCCTCGGCACGGACTGGATCGACCTGTACCAGATGCACCGGCCCGACGAGGTGACGCCGATCGAGGAGACCCTGTCGGTCCTCGACGACCTGGTCCGCGAGGGCAAGATCCGGTACGTCGGGCACTCGAACTTCGCGGGGTGGCAGATCGCCGAGGCCGAACTCACGGCGTCGATCGCCGGGACCACCGCGTTCGTGTCCGCGCAGAACGAGTACAGCCCGCTCGCCCGGGACGCCGAGGCCGAGGTCCTGCCGGCGGTGCGGGCGTACGCGCTCGGGTTCCTGCCGTTCTTCCCGCTCTACAACGGGCTGCTCACCGGCAAGTACACGAAGGCGGGCGGTCCGGTCGACGGGCGGTTGACGACCTCAAAGCCGCAGGTGCTCGAGGACGCCCCGTGGGACGTGCTCGACGACTACCAGCGGTTCTGCGACGACCGGGGTGTGACGATGCTGCAGGCGACGTTCGCGTGGCTCCTGGCGCAGCCGGGGCTGTCGAGCGTCATCGCGGGGGCGACGAAGCCGGAGCAGATCACGCAGAACGTCGAGGCCGGCACCACCTGGGCGCCGACCGAGGACGACATCGCCGACATGACGACGATCTTCGACCGGGCCTGAGCGGGCTTTCGCGCCGGGTCGGCTCGTTTCGCGCCCGGTTGTTTCGCGCTGAGCGACAGGTCACGGGCTGCGGAGCTCGTGAGGTGTCGCTCAGCGCGAAACGGCGGCGGTGCGGCGGTGCGGCGGACTAGCGCGTCGCGGCGGCCAGGGCGTCGCGCAGCTCGGCGGCGGTCATCCGCGGGCCGTAGCCGGGGGTGTCCCGCTGGATGCGCCAGCCCTCGGCGAGCGGCCCGGCGTCGACGACGTCGAAGCCGAACGCGTCGATGAGCTCGGCGACGGTCTGCTTGGCGGAGCCGTCGTCGCCGGCGATGACGAGGGCACGACGGTCGGGGGTGCCGGCGGGCGTCGCGTGGCCGGTCAGGTCGTCGGCGCCGATGTGGTTGAACGCCTTCACGACACGGGCGCCGGGCAGATGGTCCTGCAGCATCTCGGCCGTGGTCGTGGACTGGTCGTCGAGGGCGGCGATGTGGCCGTCGCGCTCCCAGTAGTAGTTGTTGGTGTCGATGACGACCTTGCCGACGAGGGGCTCGACGGGGATCGTCTCGATCGCGGCGAGCGGCACCGTCACGACGACGATCTCGCCCGCTGCGGCTGCCTCGTCGCGGGTCGCTGCGCGTGCGCCGTCGCCGAGTTCCGTGACCAGGTCGGTCAGGGTCTCCGGGCCGCGGGAGTTCGCGATGACGACCTGGTGGCCGTTCCGTACCGCGAGTCGAGCGAGCTGGGATCCGATGTTGCCGGCGCCGATGATTCCGATGGTTGTCATGGTGTCCCTGCAACGCTGCCCGCCGTCGTGCATTCCCCGGGGGCGCGAACGCCCCGCCGGGAGCATGATGGCGGCATGGACCCCGACTTCCGCGACGAGACCGACCAGGACCGCTACGCGATGTACGTCGGCGGCGAGCTCGTGAGCGTGCTCGACTACCGGGTGAACGGTGACGCGGTGGCGTTCCCGCACACGTACACGGTCCCGAAGCACCGCGGCCACGGCTACGCGGCGCAACTCGTCGAGTACGCCGTCGCCGACGTCGAGTCGTCGACCACGAAACGCATCGTCCCGATGTGCTGGTTCGTCGGCAAGTGGTTCGACGAACACCCCGAGAAAGCCGACCTGCTCAGCCGCAGCGCCGCGGACTGAGCACCGAACGAAGGGGCTCCCGTGCCCACCATCACCCCGTTCCTCTGGTTCGACGACCAGGCCGAGCAAGCGGCCGAGTACTACGTCGGACTGTTCCCCGACAGCCGCGTCGACAGCGTCAGCCGGATGCCCGACGGCCGTGCCCTCGTCGTGGAGTTCACGTTGCTCGGTGCCCCGTACCGCGCGATGAACGGCGGCCCCGGGCACCCGCACACCGACGCGGTCTCGTTCCAGATCGACGTGGACACGCAGGACGAGCTCGACCGGCTGTGGGACGCGCTGCTCGCCGACGGCGGGAGCCCGATGGCGTGCGGCTGGTTGACCGACCGCTGGGGTCTGGCGTGGCAGGTGACCCCGTCGATGCTGGGTGAGCTGATGAGCGGATCGGGTGATCCGGAGGCCAACGCCCGCGTGTTCGAGGCCATGATGCAGATGGTCAAGTTGGACATCCCCGCACTGCAGGCCGCGGCCTCCGGTCACTGACCCCACTCTGCGCCGACCCGCCGGTAGTGTGACCGGACCAGGAGACCGCCGGCCGGCGCCGGCACAGACAGGCTGGAGCCACCATGGACCACCCGAGTTCGAGGGTCCGCAACAGCGACATCAGCCGGGCGTACACCGAGCTCGCCCGCATCACCCGTCGGGCGAGCATCCGGGCCCGGGGCTCGGACCAGGTGTTGAGCGTCGTCGACCAGTCCCTCGTCGACTTCGTCGTCCAGCACCCGGGCTGCATGGCCATCGACATCGCCCGCTACCTGCGCCTGAACCGTTCGACGATCTCGCGGCAGCTGTCCGGGCTCCTCGCGACCGGACTGGTGCGGACGACCGACGGCGGCAGCGGCAACGCGAAGCCGCTCGAGGCGACCGACGCCGGCCGCGCCGCGCTCGAGCGGTCGGTGCTGCTGCACCGGGACGCGCTCGACGAACGGCTCGCCGACTGGTCGGACGACGACATCGCACTGCTCGCCGGGCTGCTGGAGCGCCTCGGCGCCTCGGACGAGGCCGGGCTCCCGATGCCGGCACCCACCGAGTCGTGACGACGTCGTTCGTCCTGCTGTCCGACACGCACCTGCCGAAGCGCGCGAAGGACCTGCCGCCCGGACTGTGGCACGACGTCGACGCGGCCGACCTCGTGGTGCACGCGGGGGACTGGGTCGACCTGGCCACCCTCGACGCCGTGCAGGCGCGGTCCAGCCGGTTCGAGGGCGTGCGGGGCAACAACGACGGTCCGGAGTTCGACGACCGGCTGCCGCTCGTCGCCCGGTTCGGTGTCGAGGACCTTCGCTTCGCCCTGGTGCACGAGACCGGGGCGTCGACCGGTCGGGAGCGCCGGATGGACGCCGAGTACCGGGACACCGACGTTCTCGTCTTCGGCCACTCGCACATCCCGTGGGACACCGTGGCGTCGTCGGGGATGCGCCTGCTGAACCCCGGTTCGCCGACCGACCGCCGTCGCCAGCCCGACCACACGTGGATGCGCGGCACGGTCAACGGCACCGAGCTCTCCGTCGAACTGGTGCGGCTGCCCCCGGTCGCCGGCTAGCCCCGGTCGCGTGCCTGCGTCGGCGCGCCCCGTTCCCGAAAGCGACAGATCCCCGCGGAACTTCTCCGGACATCTGTCGCTTTCGCGGGGTGTTCGACGGCCGTCAGCGCAGCAGTGTCGCTTCGGCGGCACCGACCGCGCCGCCCGCAGCCGCGGTGGCCTCGGCACCAGCAGCCCCTGCCAGCGGCATCCGGAAGAACGCGAGCTCCCACTCCGTCGAACGCCGGAACGCCCGCGCCATCCTCCCGCGCTCGTCGGGCGTCGCCGCACGGGCTGCCTCCTCGACGAGCTGGGTCGCCTCGGCGCTCGACGCCGCGAACCCCGGGTCCCCGTACGCCGTGATCCAGTCCGCGAAGGCGTGCCCGTCCGGAGCGACCCCGAGCTGCGACCCGACCCAGGCGTAGACCCGGAAGCACGGCAGCACCGCGGCGGCGAGCACCGCACGGGAGCCGGAGTCGGCGGCCTCCTGCAGGTGTGCGAGGTACCCGGCGCACGTGGGGTGCACGGGATCGTCGGCGTGCGAGCCGGCCAGCCGACGGTGGTGCAGGTCACGGGCCTCGTCGGCACACCCCTGCGCAGCCGCCGCCCAGAACGCAGCAGCATCGCCAGCAGCACCGCCATCGCCAGCACCATCGCCAGCACCAGCACCAGCACCAGCAGCAGCCGCAGCACCAGCACCGACCCCGAGTGCCGCCAGGTGCCGCTCGTACGCCCGCAGGTAGTGGACGTCCTGCGCCAGGTAGCCCGCGAACACCTCCGGCTCGAGGGTCCCGTCCCGGAGCCCCACCAGGAACGCGCAGTCGATCGTCTCCTGCAGCACCGATGCCGCATCCGCCCACCACACGTCCGTGTACGACGGCGTCGGCAGGGCTGCCCGCGCTTGCGCCCCGTGGTCGACCGGGCCGTTGCCGCTCCCGACCGTCAGGGCGTCGGCCCCGCGCAGCGCCGCCGTCAGCCACTCCTTCGCCACCCCGACCGCGAGCTCCCAGTCGCCGTGCCGCGCGGCGAGCGTCGCGATCGCACTGGAGAGCGAGCACCCGGTGCCGTGCGTGTTCGTCGTCGCGACCCGGGGACCGGTGAACACCCGCACGGTGCCGTCCGGTGCCACGAGCACGTCGTCCGAGGTCGGCCCCTCGTCGTGCCCGCCCTTCGCCAGCACCAGGACGTCCCACCGCGCCGCCACGGCACGCGCGGCATCCAGCGACGAAGCCGACGACAACACCCCGGCCAGCTCCGCCAGTACCACGAGCTCGGCCCGGTTCGGCGTCACCAGGTCGGCGAGCGCGAACAGCGCCCCCATGGCTGCGGCCGCGTCCTCATCGAGCAGCCGGTCCCCGCTCGTCGCCACCATCACCGGGTCGACGACGACCACCGGCGGCCGGTGCTCCCGCAGCCAGTCCGTCACGACCCGCACGACGTCGGCGGTACCGAGCATCCCGATCTTCACCGCGTCGACCACGACGTCGTCCGACACCGCGTCGAGCTGCTCCCGCAGGAACCCGACGTCCGGCACGTGCACCGACCGCACCCCGTGCGTGTTCTGCGCGACGAGCGCCGTCACGACCCCCATCCCGTACCCGTCGTGCGCGGCGATCGCCTTGAGGTCCGCCTGCATCCCGGCCCCGCCCGTCGGGTCGGTCCCGGCGATGCTCAGCACCCGTGGGACGCTCATGCGTCCGCCCCGTGGTGCGTGACGTCGGCCTGGAGGGACGGATCGCCAGCACCTGACGGCCCCGCCTCCGCCCCGTGGCCGGGTCCAGGGCCCCACGCGGCCACGTACGCCGCCGCGGCGGATCCGGGGTCGCCCGCGGCACAGATGCCCGAGACGATCGCGACCCCCGCGGCACCGGCATCCCGGAGCGGCACGACGTCGTCGAGGGTCACCCCGCCGATCGCCACGCACGGCACGTCGGTCGCGGCGGCCAGCCGGGCGAACCCGTCGTGGCCCAGCGCCGGCGGGTGGTCGGCCTTCGTCGCCGTGGGGTGCACGACCCCGACGCCGAGCAGGTCCACGGTGCCGCGGGGGAGTCGCTCGACGGCAGCCAGGTGCGCGAGTGTGTTCGCGGTGAGGCCGACGTGGGCGTCCGCTCCGAGCAGGGCGCGGGCCGCGGTGACGGGGACGTCGGACTGGCCGAGGTGCACGCCCGCCACCCGGTGTCCCGCGTGCCGTGCGGCGAGGGCGACGTCGAGCCGGTCGTCGACCACCACCGTCGCACGGTCCCCGACGGCGTCGGCGACGGCCGCGGTGAGTGCCAGCAGGTCACGCGCCGAGGCGTCCTTGTCCCGCACCTGCACGACCCGGACGCCGGCGTGCACGGCGGCGCGGACGACCCCGAGCACCCCGATGCCGTGCCGGTCGGCCAGGGCACCGTCGGTCACCAGGTAGACGCCGAACCCGGCGGACTGCAGGGCGCTCATGCCGACACCGCCCGGGCACCGACAGGAGCGGTCTCGACCGTGATCCGGGCCTCGCGGACGACGTCCTCCGGGGTCAGCGACGCCAACCGGTCGAGGAACAGCGGCTGGAAGGTCCCCGGCCCACCGGCATCCCGCGCCGCGAGCTCCGCGGCGATCGTGTGCACGGCGGTGGCGGCGACGGCAGCGGCACCCGCGTCCTCCGGCGCGACCGACGTGAACGCGGCGACGACCGCGCCGAGCGCACATCCACCACCGGTGATGCGTGTCAGCAGGTCGGTCCCGTTCGCCACCCGGACCACACCGATGCCCGGCGCGACCAGCAGGTCGACCGCACCCGACACGGCCACCGCGGCCACGAGCCTCCCGTCCGAAGCGGCGACGGACGCGACCCGGGCGTCCTCCGTGCCCACGGTGCTGTCGACCCCGCGGCCACCGGCCGAGTCGCCGAGCAGGGCGAGCACCTCGGACGCGTTGCCCCGCAGCACCGTCGGGTGCAGCGCGAGCAGGTCGCGCGCCAGGGCGGTGCGCACCGGCAGCGAGCCGACCGCCACCGGGTCGAGGACCCACGGGGTCCCGGCGGCACGGGCGGCGTGCACGGCCTCGAGCGCGGCGACCCGCGGCTCGGCGTGCGGGGTACCGGTGTTCACCAGCAGGGCATCGGCGACGCGGGCGAACGGCCCCGCCTCGGTCGGCACGTCGACCATCGCGGGCGAGGCCCCGAGTGCGAGCAGCACGTTCGCCGTGACGTTCTGCACGACGGTGTTCGTGATGCACTGCACCAGCGGCGCCCGGGCACGCACGGCCTCGAGCAGTTCGGCGGTTCGGTGGGCCCAGGCAGGGGAGGGCGCAGCGGTTTCCATGGACGATCCCTTCGCGAGTACGAGCTCGAGCAGGTTCGACGGGTGTGATCTCAGCCGCTGGATGCGGCACCCCGTGTCTCGAGCGACACCGTACACGACGCCCGGTGACCACTTCGAGGCCCGCTCCGGGCACCGTGTGCCAGGGTTGGACCGTGCCAGATGCAACGCCCCCCGGGCCCCCACCC